>DATHVY010000164.1:0-13599 GCA_035461045.1 Planococcus sp. (in: firmicutes) | reverse complement strand
GTGATGGAAGAAAACTAAGAAATGCATGAAAAAGGCAGCCACTCGAAGGGCTGCCTTTTTTGTGCTTATAGATATTTTTGAATAATAGGTCTTAAGCGGAAGCCGAAGAATCCGCCCAGTACGGCAAGGATAATGTCTTTTGGAAGAGGGACTGCCATCCATGCCCATGCCATTTGATACGTAAAACCTTCAGGAGCTGCAAACCACAATTTATAGGCAGCATACATCCAGTTCGTGCCGATTACATAATTGACTGTAAGTCCGGCCAAAGCTGCAATTACAAAACCTTTGCGAGTTGGGAATTTTTGAGCAATGGCACCGGCGATATACGCGACGAGTATATAAGAAAGGATAAAACCGAATGTGGGGCTTATCAAGGTATCCATACCACCTGAAAACTGTGCGAACACAGGTACACCGGCAAGGCCGATAAATGCATAAACGATCATTGCGGCCGCCCCCATGCGCTTGCCGAGAATAATTCCCGCCAGCAGGGCAAAGAAGGTTTGAAGGGTAATCGGTACCCCACCGACAACAAGAAAGGAGGAGACATTCGCTCCGACCGCCATCAAGGCGGCAAACATGGAAATATGTACTAATTGTAAAGTGCGGGTATGATTGGCAGTGCGAGTTACTGTAGTCGTCATTCTTTTCCCTCCGTGGCTCAATATAGTTTCATTATAATAAAGGAGGGAATAAGAGTCAACTTAATTTTATTTTTGGTTAACACATTTAAAAGAGTTCATTTTTATATGTTCCTTTGGGTGAAATAAGCATCCCATTCCACCAGTACATCACCGATTTGACGTGCATTGACGACCTCATCGGCCCTGGAATCCAAAGGAGTCCTTTCTTGATTGACGATCACTAATGTTGCCCCGTGTTCTTTGGCGATCAGCGGGAATTGGTTGGCAGGAGAGACGGTCAGCGAAGAGCCGAGCACAATAAACAAATCCGCTCGGGCTGCTGCATCATATGCTTTCTCAAAAGGTTCTTCCGGCAACATTTCACCGAACAAAACCACGGAAGGCCGAAGTTGTCCGCCGCATTTGCAGTGGCAGCTGCCGGTGATGAAGTCTTCTGAAGAAACACTTGTGCCGCAAGAATGACAATGGAATGTCTGCAGTGTCCCGTGTAGTTCCGCAACGTTTTCACTTCCAGCCAGCTGGTGGAAACCGTCCACATTTTGCGTAATGATGGATTGGATAAATCCGTTTTTCTCCCATTTCGCCAATAGTTCATGGCCTTTATGAGGGCCGAATTCCCGCAAGCCAAGCACCCGTTTGCGATAAAAATCGATGAATTCTTCTGCATTGTCGTTCAGCGCCTGGATGCTTGCTACTTTGCTTGGATCCTTCTGCTGCCACATACCTTGCTTCGCGGAACGAAAATCAGGAAGCCCGCTTTCTGTCGACATACCGGCACCAGTAAAAACCACCGTATGTTTTGAGTCTTTCAGCCAGTCCCGCATCATGGATCAACACCTCCAAATAGGAATGTTTTTATTCAGTATACATAATTTAGACCCATAAATCGAAAAAGCGCTCGTTAATATAGAAGGGAACTGCGAAAAAGAATTGAATATTATAAAGATACGGAAAATGATTGAAAAAATTAGGGGGGAACAGTATGAAGTATAAGAATTTGGGCAAAACAGGATTAAAGGTATCGAATTTAAGTCTCGGCACAATGGCTTTCGGCCGATGGATTGATGAATACGCATCTGCGGATATTCTGGATGCGGCTCTGGATTCGGGGATCAACTTGATCGACACGGCCAACTTCTATGGCAAAGGCCAGGATGAGGAGTTTCTTAGGGGTACTGGAGAATCGGAAGAAATCATTGGATGGTGGATGAAAGGAAAAAGGGAACAAGTAATCCTGGCTACCAAAGTGGGTTTGCCGATGGGTAAAGGTGTAAATGATCGCGGAGCTTCCAGGCTCCATATTATACAGGAATTGGAGAATTCCTTAAAAAGATTGCAGACCGATTATATTGACCTGTATCAGATTCATAAGTTCGATCCTGATACGCCACTCGAAGAAACCCTTGCTGCCTTGTCCGACTTGGTGAAGCAGGGGAAAGTGCGCTATATCGGCTGTTCGAACTATGCAGCTTGGCAAATGGCTAAGGCTTCGGGGATCAGCCAGCTTCGGGGATTCGAAGAATTCGTCTCATCCCAGTCACAGTATAATCTTCTTTCACGGGAAGCCGAAGAAGAATTGATTCCGTATTGTATGTCCGAAGCAACCGGGCTATTGGTGTATAGCCCGATGGCAAGAGGCATGTTGTCGGGAAAATACAGCTCTCGCGAACATTTACCTGAAGACAGCAGAGCAGCAAAAGGTGAGAAACTCATCCAGCGATATTTTACAGAAGAAAAATTCGAGCAGGTTGAAAAATATAAGGAACTGGTTGAAGAAGAGGAAGTGAACCTTTCTCAATTCTCCTTGGCCTGGATTCTGAATCAGCCGGCTGTAACATCGGCAATTGTTGGAGCCAGCAAAGTGCATCATGTTACCGAAGCGGCGGAAGTAAGCGATTGGCAGTGGACCGAAGAACTGATGGGGAAAGTGAACGGCATCTGACACACGGATTTTTGTTCTGGATTAACGAACGGAGCAATATGGTTAATGCTTGAATGGGAGAAAAGAGGCGATTGGCATGAAGAAAAAATGGTGGAAAGAAGCGGTCGTATACCAAATTTATCCAATGAGTTTTATGGACACCGATGGCAATGGCATCGGAGACTTGAATGGGGTTACGCAAAAATTGGATTATTTGAAGGAACTCGGAATTGATATTATCTGGTTGTGTCCAATGTTTAAGTCGCCAAACAGGGACAATGGCTACGATATCAGCGATTATCAGGAAATCATGGAAGAGATGGGAACCATGGAGGATTTTGACCGGCTTCTCGAAGAAGTGCACGCCAGAGGGATGAAGCTGATCATCGACCTGGTCATCAATCATACCAGCAACCAGCATCCATGGTTTCTCGAATCACGCTCTTCGCGTGATAATCCGAAACGGGACTGGTACATCTGGCGAGATGAGAAGACAAACTGGGAGAGTATCTTTGGGGGACCGTCATGGACTTATGATCCAAAAACCCGGCAATATTATTTTCACTTGTTTTCAAAATATCAAGTGGACTTGAATTGGGAAAACCCGGAAGTGCGGCAGGAGATTTATAAGATGGTCAGATGGTGGCTTGATAAAGGAATCGATGGGTTCCGGGTGGATGCCATCAACCACTTGAAGAAAGATTTTACGGATATGCCCAACCCTGAAGGACTCCCGGTAGTTCCGGCGTGGGAAAAAATGACGAACGTTGAAGGCATCCAGGATTTTCTGGAAGAATTGCGCACCGAGACTTTCGATAAATATGACATCATGACCGTCGGCGAAGCAAACAGTGTGAAATCGCACGAGATGGAAGAATGGATCAGTGAAGCTGAAGGGAAATTCAATATGATTTTCCATTTGGAAGCCCATCACACCTGGGAACCAGAAGACGAAGGAATGGACGTCGAAGATGTGAAAGAAGTGCTAGACCGATGGCAAAGAAGTGCGCACGGCATTGCCTGGAATTCACTGTATCTGGAAAATCATGACCGGCCGAGAACCGTTTCCATATGGGGAGACGATCAAGTCTACTGGCGGGAAAGCGCGACGGCTCTGGCATGCATGTATTTTTTCATGCAAGGCACGCCTTTTGTCTATCAAGGGCAGGAAATCGGGATGATGAATGCACCTTTTGATGACATCAAACAGTACCGGGATGTGGAAACCGTGAATCTGTACCGGTATGGACGAGTAAAAGGGATTTCACATGAAGAACTGATGAAAGGCATTAAGAAGACAAGCAGAGATCATGCGAGAACGCCCATGCAATGGAATAGCAAACCGCATGGGGGGTTCACAGAAGGCGAGCCATGGATGGATGCCAATCCTAATTACAAATGGCTGAATGTGGAAGCCCAGCAAAAGGACCCTTTTTCGGTGCTGAATTTTTTTAAAAAAATGATCGCTTTACGGAAGCGTCACGAAACGCTGGTATATGGTGAAACGGAATTGGCGGAACTCGAATGTCCTGGAGTATATGCGTATACACGGAAATTCGGTGAAGAGAAATTCCTGGTCGTCTCGAATTTAAACGCTGATCCATGTCCGTTTCAGTTCCAATTCGATGGTGATCTCGTAATGCAGAATTATAACGTTCTTTTGGAAGGGAAATTGCAGCCATTTGAAGCTAGAGTCTATCGTTTTGGATAAACTTTAAGCAGCTTGCTGAAAGTAAGCTGCTTTTTTCTGTTCAAGAAATGGATAAATTTTTTTCGGGAATTTGAGGATTTTTTTAACATTTTCAGATAAACTGGTGGAGTGCACCTGAGAATGTCAGGAACGACCATAGGTGGCTCAACTATGATTAAGTCAAAAAGGATGGTAGAGAATTGATCACTCTTTTCAAAGGGAAATTACTTCTAACAATTACGGCAATATGTGCCGTGTTTACTTTTTTTTCAGCTTACAGCATCTGGGTATTTGGTGAAGAAAATGAGCTGGTCATATCTGACGCAGCCATTGTCCTCGGCAATGCGGTTTGGGAAGGGGAGCCCTCTCCTGTATTAAGAGAACGGATCAATCACGCGATTTGGCTATATGAGAACGACTATGTCGAGAAGATCATTTTTACCGGTGGAAAAACCAATGGTGATCTACTCGCAGAGTCAGAAGTATCTCGGGATTACGCCATACGCCACAATGTGCCACCCGAAGATATCCTGATTGAAACGGAGTCTTTAATTACGGAAACCAATTTTATCTTTGCTAATGAAATCGCAAAGGAACATAATCTAAATACTTTCCTGGTAGTCAGCGACCCGCTACATATGAAAAGAGCGCTTTTAATGGCCAGAATTACAGGAGTCGATGCTCATTCTTCGCCTACTACGAGTTCTGAATACAACTCTCTAGCCACCAAGCTTCCGTTTTTCTTTCGGGAAGTTGCCTGTTATGTTGGCTATATCATGACTTTGCCGTTTCGAGGATGAACTATATAGTAAGAATGGAAAGCTGCGAATTCAAAACTCGCAGTTTTTTTGTCGGAAAAATTGGACAGTGACATTCGTAAAGCACCTTTTAAAAGGAAGTCATAAAATTCCAGAAAATGGATCGGATTGAACAGAATTTTATTTTATATCTCAAAAAAATTATAAAACGAGTCCATAGTCTTATGTGAAAGTTACCAATTTCTACTAAAATATAAGTAATAGTAACAGATTAACCAGGAGCTGTAGTTGAAATCAGGCATTTCCATCAGCTTGCAGGAGGTGACGTGGCGGATGCCACAATGCTTGAGGTCAGAAAAACTTCATGATAGAGGAGGTCTAAAGATGAAGAGTTCTAGAAAGCTTTTGACTACTTGTTTGCTGGCTGTAAGCTTGCTGGTTCCCGCAATGGTGGTCAGTGCAACTGAAACTACAGCCATTGGCCAGGAGAATCTCCGTGTCCTGATCGATGCGGAAAACCACAATGATGAAACAAACTTGAAAAAACAATTCGTTGTGAAGTGGGAGTTTGAAGAAGGATTTACCACGGAAATGACTGAAGACCAATTCAAAGAGTTGCAAAAAACCGAAAATATTAATGTGGAAAAAGTTCCTGAATACACCATCGAAACCACTTCCTTTGAACCGGAAGCCATATTCAACACAAATACTGCCGAACAATCAATTCCATGGGGAATCAGTGCAATTTATAACAACAGCGCACTTACTAGCACATGGGGCGGAAGAAACGTCAATATTGTAATCTTGGATACAGGTGTTGATATTAATCATCCGGATTTAGCGAACAACGTTAAACAATGCAAAGACTTCACGATCAACAAACAAATCCACAACAATTCATGCACAGACCGGCAAGGGCATGGAACGCATGTAGCGGGTTCTGCTTTGGCTAATGGCGGTGGAGGAAACGGGGTTTACGGTGTCGCGCCACGTGCGAATCTATGGGCATACAAAGTGCTCGGAGATAATGGTTCAGGAACAGCGGATGACATCGCGGCAGGTATTCGCCACGCTGCCGATCAGGCTGTTGCGTTGAACACGAATGTCATTATAAACATGTCTCTTGGGTCTTCAGTGGAAAACAGTTTAGTGACAGACGCTGTCAATTACGCATACAGTAAAGGTCTGCTGATCGTTGCTGCAGCGGGAAATTTAGGGCCGGCTGAAGGAACGATCGGCCATCCCGGCGCATTAAAGAATGCAATTGCAGTAGCTGCCCTGGAAAAGACGATTCGAAACGGTACGCATCGGGTTGCAAATTTTTCATCACGAGGATACCGAGCAACTGATGGTGACTATATTATCCAAAAAGGGGATGTGGAAATCTCAGCTCCTGGAGCGGCGGTTTACTCGACTTGGTTGAATGGCGGTTATGCAACATTTAACGGAACGTCTATGGCTTCTCCACATATTGCCGGACTAGCAGCAAGAGTTTGGTCTCGATATCCAGCTGCAACAAACTTGCAGGTGCGTGAAGATCTTCAAAACCGCGCAAGCTCTTACGATATCCTTTCTGGAATCGGTGCCGGTATTGGCGACGATTACGCTTCAGGTTTCGGATTCGCCCGTTTGAATTAAACCGTATTACTGAGACAGCCCACCATTTAGGTTGGGCTGTTTTTGGGTGTTTATGGCGTTGAAAACATAAAATTAACTGCTGTCTCCCAATCGATTAATTTCCATCTTTAGTTCCTGTGAGGTAAATAGACCTAATACAAAATAATCACCAGAGTAATAAAGGGGTTGAATATTCGAAATTTTCCCAATTACTTAATTCCCTTTTGTTTGATAACGTGAAGTTATGGCATAGCCTGTTGGGATGCAGGGGAGGAGAGGCGGGACGCCGCAGGACTTCGAGCCATAAAAAACTTCATGGAAAAGGGGATCAGAAGATGAAAAGATCTGGAAAGCTTTTAACTACATGCCTACTGGCGGCAAGCTTGCTTGTACCGGCGATGGGTGTAAGTGCAAATGGAGACACAAGTAACACAGGGAATGGACAAGAGAACTTCCGCGTCCTGATCGATGCGAAAAACAAAAATGAAAAGGCGAATTTGAAAGATCGATTTGGTGTCCAGTGGGAGTTTGAAGAAGAAGGATTCACCACAGAGATGAATGAAAACCAATTCAAAGCGCTGCAAAAGAATAAAAACATAAATGTCGAAAAAGTTCCTAAGTATACAATAGAAGCGACCTCTTTTAAACCGGAAGCCAAGTTCACTGCAACTGCGGCTGCCCAATCAACACCTTGGGGAATCCGGGCAATCTATAATAACAATTCGTTAACCAGCACATCAGGCGGCAGCGGCATCAACATTGCCGTACTTGATACAGGAGTGAACGTTAATCATCCGGACTTAGCGAACAATGTTAGACAATGCAAAGACTTCACTTTTACTCGACAGATTAGAGATAACTCATGTACAGACCGACAAGGCCACGGAACGCACGTTGCTGGTTCGGCAATGGCCAATGGCGGCGGTGGCAGCGGAGTATACGGTGTTGCGCCACAAGCGAATCTATGGGCATACAAGGTACTTGGCGATAACGGTTCAGGTTCAGCGGATGATATTGCAACAGCAATCCGCCATGCAGCTGATCAAGCAGTTTCACTAAATACAAAAGTCGTCATCAACTTATCCCTTGGATCTTCTGTAGAAAGCAGCCTGATTACAAACGCTATTAACTATGCATACAGCAGAGGCGTTCTTGTTGTAGCTGCAGCAGGCAACACAGGGCCGGCTGAAGGAACAATCGGCTATCCTGGAGCAGTGACGAACGCAATCGCTGTAGCTGCACTGGAAAACACGATTCAAAATGGCACACACCGGGTTGCGGACTTCTCGTCACGCGGATTCAGAGCAACTGCAGGTGATTATGTAATTCAAAAAGGAGATGTGGAAATCTCGGCTCCTGGAGCGGCAGTCTACTCTACTTGGTACAATGGCGGTTACGCAACAATCAGCGGAACGTCAATGGCTTCTCCACACATTGCCGGTCTTGCGGCTAAAGTGTGGTCTCAGTATCCTACAGCTACAAACACTCAATTGCGTGGGGATCTTCAAAGCCGTGCATATTCATATGACATCCTTTCAGGAATCGGCGCTGGTTATGGCGACGATTACGCTTCAGGATTCGGCTTTGCCCGTGTGAACTAAGAAAAGCATTGATAAAACAGCCCACCGTTCAGGTAGGGCTGTTTTATGTTATTATTTGTATTATTTAGAAAAAAAGGATGAGTTTATGAACATTGGCTCTGTGATCAAATATTACCGAACAAAAAACAACCTGACCCAACAGCATTTGGCGGAAGGTATTTGTTCCATTTCCCACTTAAGTAAAATTGAGTCGAATACATATATTCCTCACGAATCGACCAGCGAGGCTCTATTGGCAAAAATGGGAGTACAGTGGAATAAAGAACTGGCAAAATATAATTTGCTCCAAACCCGGCTCGGCAGGTTCATCGATTGTGCACTTTACTACGACCTTGAGAATATGCGGATGCAATACGGCCAATTAACTCTAGAAAATGATTATCTCCAATCAACAGATTTGATCAATCAATATGAATTATTCAAATTCCGATTTTACATTGCGGAAAATGACCTGGCAAAAGCGGAACGGCAAAGGGTAATGCTGGAGCGTTTATCGGGCTCCTTTACTGCCCCGGAAAATTGGCTTTACCGATTTTTTCTTTCTTTGCATTATTCAATGTCGGAAAAAACTGAAACGGCTTTAAAATTGCTTGAAAATCTGGATCAGGGCATACAAAGCATCCCTCAAAAATTCGAAGGGGAATACTATTATCAGAAAGCACGCCTGCTGATTTTAAGGGGACAATATGAGCTCTCGGCCCACTTTACTCAGTTGGCCGTGCAATTTTATCAAATACATCATAATTACATTAGGCTATTGCACGCCCAATTGTTGCTGGCTATTAACTACACGAGAAGAAATTTATTGATGCAGGCTTCAAGCATCTATGAAGTTTTAAAAAGGAACTCCTATCTGACAGGGCAGCATAAACTTTATAAACAAACCCTTTATAATTACGCGGAGCTGTTAAAGCAAACAAGAAACTTTGCACAAGCTCGTGAATTATTGGAGGAACTTAGGGCTGATAAGGAAATCGGCCCTTATTTATCCAAAGCGGTACTCGTCAGTTCCATTGAAATCGCTTTGGAGACAGAGAAAGATCCTGAACCGGACCTGGCGGATTTAAAAAAGCTGATCAGGGAAGATGAAGAGGGATATTTTAAAATATATGCGACTTATTTCGAGAAGCGAATATTTTCCCAACCAGACCTTTTAGCCTATTCTGAAGAAATAATGTTTCCATTTTTCAGAAAATATGGTTATATTAATGAAAGAATAAAAGTAGCCTTTGAGTTGGCTGCTCATTATCAAAAAGAAAAAAATTGGGAAAAAGCGCTTTTCTTCAGCTCTTTTAATGAATGGACTGGTGGTGAAATCATATGAAATCAGGGAAAAAACTTACATTGGCCCTATTGGCTGCAGGATTTGTCGGCGCAGCGGCTTTTACTGTATCGGCTGAACCGGTGCAACAGGAGGATCTGGTTATCGCGTCAGGATCAGAAATCCAGGAATTTGAACAAAGAGCCCCAACAATACTGCCGCCGATTTAATGGCGATCAAACGCTCCCTTGACCCGTGGTCAAGGGAGCGTTTAACTTTTATAAGAAAAAGTGGCGGTGTCGATAGGTCTTAAATGCCTGAAAAACTTCAATTGAAGTTGGCCCATAGCTTGTTAACACCGTAATGAATGAAAAATAACTGCGGGTCAAGTAGAATTATTGAAAAGTTCATAGGAGGAGAGCGCCTTGTATTACAAAAAACAATTTGTGTTCAAAGAAGGAAAACCGATTCCCGCTGTTGTAAGAAACTATAACCACAAAGATTTCAACGCCCTCATCGATGTGCAGAGGGAAAGTTTCCCTCCGCCGTTTCCACCGGATTTATTGTGGAATGAAGAACAGCTGACAAACCACGTAGGCTATTATCCGGAAGGTGCGATTTGTATTGAAGTGGCGGGAGAAGTGGTGGGCTCCATCACCGGGTTCCTTGTGGATTTTGATCCGGAGCACCCCGAGCATACATGGGAAGAAGTGACGGACAACGGTTATATCCGGAACCATCAGCCGGATGGACGGACTTTATATATAGTCGACATCAGCGTAAAACCGGATTACAGGAAAATGGATCTCGGCAAGCTCCTCATGCAGGCGATGTATGAGCGGGTCATCCAGGATAATCTTGACCGGGTGTTAGGCGGAGGGCGGATGCCTGGTTATCACCGTCATGCGGGTGAGTTGGATCCGGAACAATACATCCAACAAGTCATAGAAGGAAAGCTGAAAGATCCGGTCATAACATTTTTATTGCGAACGGGAAGAACACCGGTGAATTTGGTGGCAGGTTATCTAGATGACGATGAATCCCACCACTATGCACTGTTGATGGAATGGAAAAATCCTTTCATGGAAGAAAGGTTAGGATAAGAAAAGGGGTCTTCAGGCCGGAAAGTTTTTTGAAGCCAACAGTAAATTGTGGAAAGGAGGAAGTTATGCAGCTGACAATCGATAAGTTATTGAACTATGAGCTCTTGAAAGGAGCTAACGTGCTGACAGGACAAAATCAAACAACCAAACGGCATGTTCAATGGATTTCGGTAATCGAGATGCCGGTGGAAAACTTTGTCCGGCAAAACGAAGTAGTTTTGACAACGGCCATGGGATGCAATGAGAATGTCGAAAACTTTAAAAAATTTGTTCAGGATGTTATCGATTCGGATGCTTCTGCATTGTTGGTTGCACTGGGCAGGCATGTTTTCAGCATACCGGCGGAAGTAGTTCAACTGGCAGAGGAACAAGGATTTATCCTGATTGAAATCCCTTGGGAAGTCCGGTTTTCGAATATCATCGAAGAAGTGATGCGAGAGATCAATAGCATGGAGCAAAAAGAGCGGATTCTATCAGAACAAGTTCAACAGGAAATGTTGAAACTCATCTTGAAGGAATCGGAATTGATTCGGATTGTCACATATATTCAGGAAAAGCTTGACTGTGAAATCGTTATTACTGATTCAGCTGGAGCGTTAATGGAGAAAGACGGTTATTCCAGTGCGTTCAAGGAGCTTTGGTGGCAGTATTTAGCAAGAGGGATATTGCCCGTAAGAAAAGAACTGAAAGAAAACAACCATAATCCGATGATCCAAAAAATCCAGACAATTGAAGAAGGCGGGCGGGTCATGCTGCAGCTTCCTGTGCTGCAGGTGCTCGCAGACCCACAGGGCTATCTATATGTCCTCCTGCCGGCAGGGGTCTCTGCAAATTCTTTTTTGACAACGTTTCGGGTGAATTTGCTGGAGCATGCTGCAACAACCATTTCCTTATGGCTTTCCAAGAAAAATGCCATTGAAGAAACAAAGATTAATCTTAGGAGTGATTTTGTTCAGGAACTGGCTAAAGGAAGTTTTGTTTCTGCGGAACAGGCTTCTTCGAGAGCGAACTTGCTGGGATACGACTTGAGTCTGCATTATGTAGGGATCGTCGGAATTCCTGAGAACCTGGAAGGGCTGTTTAATAAAAGGAAAAATGACTATGACTCGTTTTCTCAATGGTTTGAGACGATGATTCGTTATATTGAAGAAGAAATCTTCTACGCGGCCCAAACATTAAAACGCAAAGTGATGGTCACATACCAAGGGGATCAATTGCTGGTTTTTCTGGAGTCTCCATCCGGAACCGGATTTGATCATGCCACCCATTTCCTGGATCTGGTAGAACGCCGACTGAGAAATTTATTGCCGGAAGTCATTATGTCCTGGGGGGTTGGCAGTCACGGCAAAGGGTATTTGGAGTTGGCCAGGAGCAGCCAACATGCGGATCTGGCATTGTCTATTGGCCGCCGGAAAAAAGGGGTCGGGCAACGCATGCTTTATGAGAACACAAAAGTGGATCGCATACTCATGGAACTTGCAGGAAACGCCGAGATGAAAGAAATCATCCTGTCATCAATCGGGCCGCTTGTCCGGTACGATCAGGAACGAAATATGGACCTCATCGCTACATTCAGCACCTATAATATGTATCAAGGAAATGTCAGTCAAACGGCCAGAGCCATGAATTTGCACAGGCAATCCCTGTTATACCGCCTTAGAAAAATCGAGTCGTTGACCAACCTTTCCATGTTGGATCCTGACGATCTATTCCTGTTGGAGTTAAGCATCAAGACATGGAAAGTCGGCATGGCTGACCATTTAAACGAATAACCAAAAAACCGTCCAGTATCTGAAAATCAGGTACTGGACGGTTTTTTTGGTTTGAAGAAAAAGTGACTAGCATATCCTTAATATTTTCATACAGAAATGAGGATGAAGAGTTCGTTTTGATGAATTACAATGAACTTATACAAAGATTGAAAATTCGGATAAATAAGGAGGCGTATCACATGTCATTCGGTATGGAAGAATTTCAAAAACGAATCCGGAATACAAAAGAACGGATGGCTTCGAAGGGAATTGAAGTGCTGCTGATCACCAATCCGTCCAATATGAATTATTTATCCGGCTACGATGGCTGGTCTTTCTATGTCCACCAAATGCTTATTGTCATCGAAGACGAAGAGCAGCCGATATGGATTGGCCGGACGATGGATGCAAATGGCGCAAGGATCACTACTTGGCTTTACCCAGACAACATCATTTCTTATCCGGATACTTATGTTCAGTCTGACGTTTTACATCCCATGGACTTTGTAGCGGATATTTTGGTGCAAATCGGCCAGGGCAACCGGGCAATCGGTGTGGAAATGGAAAATTATTATTTCTCAGCAAAGTGTTATGAACAATTGAAAAAAGGGTTGCCTAACGCTGAATTCCAAGATGCGTCTTCCCTCGTCAACTGGGTTCGAATCGTAAAATCAGATCAGGAAATCGAATATATGAAAATTGCCGGAACTTTCGCTGAAAAAGCGATGAAAGATGCGATTCAATTGATCAAACAAGGAGTTCGGGAATGCGACGTGGCAGCAAAAATCCTTCATTCCCAAGTTTCAGGTACTGCGGAATTCGGCGGGGATTATCCGGCTATCATGCCTCTGCTGCCCTCGGGGGAGAAAACATCGACTCCCCATTTGACCTGGACAGATGAACGCTATAAAAGAGGAGATTCGGTCATCCTGGAAATTGCCGGTTGCTTCAAGCGCTATCATTCACCACTTGCACGAACGGTGAATATCGGACAACCAAGCGATGTGTTGAAGTCGCTGGCGGATTGCACCGTCAATGGCCTCAATGAATGCCTGGCTATGATCAAACCAGGCATAGCTTTAGAAGAGGTTGAGGCAGCCTGGAGAAAATCGATTGAAAAGAGTGGATTGGTAAAAGAGTCGCGGCTTGGATATTCCGTCGGTTTGAGTTATCCGCCGGACTGGGGCGAGCATACAGCGAGCATCCGCAAAGGAGACCGAACGATACTTCAGCCAAACATGACATTTCAT
>DATHVY010000163.1:0-12302 GCA_035461045.1 Planococcus sp. (in: firmicutes) | reverse complement strand
AAGTTTTGAGTTGGTGGAACGGGAAAAAGAGCTGACGGAATTGAAGGAGCTGCTCGGCCACCAGCCAATTGAAGTTTTGGCGGGAGCCACTTTCGGCACGTTGATCGGTTTGATCTCAGCGAAAATCGAAAACAGGGAACGTGAAATCGAAAAACAGAAAATCGGCATGCCAGGCTATGTGCGGGTATGACCCTATCAATCGTTCAAGGTGTTTTTACATCTTGAGCGTTTTTTTTCTGTCACTTTTATGGCAGTCTATGAGGATTTGGAATTAACCTATGACGGGTGCCCATGCTATAATAAATGGAGTTTGGCAAAGTCACAGGTCCCGTCCATTCTTGGAAACACTTTATAAAAAACCTGCAAAGTAAAAAATAAGGAGTCGTCCCTTCAGCTATGAAAGATAGAATGATAAGAGTCATGGAAGGCAGCAGAGTCACCAATTTTATCACCATTTTGATCATTATTAATGCTATTCTGGTCGGACTTGAAACGTATCCGGAATTCGCAGCGGAATATAGCGCTTGGCTGTTGGCACTGGACATCATCGTTCTCGGGTTGTTCACTGTGGAAATCCTGATTAAACTATATCTTTACCGGACCAGCTTCTTTAAGAACGGCTGGAACAATTTCGACTTTATCATTGTGGTCGGGAGCCTGATTCTCTATAATTCCCCATACATAAGCGTATTGCGTATTTTCCGTGTGCTGCGAGTATTGCGGACAATTACAACGATTCCATCATTGCGAAGAGTGGTAGCTGCCCTGTTCATGGCCATACCGACAATTACCAGTGTTGTGTTGCTGATGTCGATCATTTTTTATGTGTATGCGGTTATTGGAACATTCTTTTATGCCACGGTTGAACCGGAATTTTTCGGCAATCTCGGGTTGTCGTTCATCACTTTATTCCAAGTGTTTACCCTTGAATCCTGGGCCAGCGGAGTTTTCCGTCCCATCTTCGAAGTGGTTCCGTGGTCCTGGCTGTATTTCGTTTCCTTTATCGTCATTTCGACATTCCTTATGATCAACTTGATTGTCGGGGAAATCGTCAATAATGCTCAAAAGATTTCAGAAGAAATCGATGCAGAAACGGCTGGAATCATAGACGAATTATCAGAGATGGATGAACTCAAAAATGAAGTCACTGAGCTTAAAGCGATGGTGCAAACGTTAGTGGACCGTAAATAAGGAGCAATTCCCACCTTAAAGGAGGGGAATTGCTTTTTTTTTGAATAAGGAAGTGTGTTGAGCTATTGTGCCATGAATATGGGATTCATGGCAGTTAGCGATAGTGGTCGTTGGCGCAGTGTAGTTGGGATATGGCTGGTGAAAGTGTAATTGTGCAGGATTGGACTTGAAAAGTGCAGGAGTGAAATGGATGAGTCACAAAATGACTTGATTTTCTTATTCTGACGTCCCAAATTCGTGAATTATCATCATACAGTGAAAGTAAGGCGCGAACTGGTCCTCTCTCCATGAACAAACCCGTCGCTCCAATACCCATCGATGCCAAGATCTTTAAAAAGGAGACTTTTCGCGTGCGAAAAGTTCCTTATTGCGAAGAAGGAAGCCATTCGCTCGCGAATGGCTTCTGATCTGGGGTGAAAAGAGGTGAAATCCGCTTCATTTAAGGAGGGAAAGGGAAGGGTTTCGCAGTTATGATCGTTCAAATTTTTTTATGATCGCTCAACGGGATTTATGATCGCTTAGCGAGATTTGTGATCGCTCAGGAAATTTTATGATCGTTCAGCGAGATTTATGATCGCTCAGCAAAATATGACAGATGCTCAACCTCTTCAATACCGATCGACGCCAAGTTCTTTAAAAAGAAGACTTTTCGCGTGCGAAAAGTTCCTTATTTCGCGAAGGGCTTTGGTCTGGCCATTAAAAGAGTGTACCTTCCATATGGAGAGGTCCATATTCATATCCCTCACCCAAAAAAATTCTAGGCTGGACGCATAAGCGCACAGCCTAGAATTTTCGCACATGAAAAGTTCCATATTTGATTGCCGCGATTAAATTTTTCTTCTAAAGAGAATGGCCACAAGCAAAGACAGAGTGGAAAGGACCAAAGAAGGGATGAAGAAAGGTGGGCGGTAAGTGAGCTCGATTTCGTTCAGTCCTTCAACAGCCGGCAGTGCGATAAACGCGTAATTCGCTTTCAGCACTTCCACGCTCTCCCCGTTCACTTTTGCCGACCAGCCAATTTCGAAAGGAACCGGCATGACCAGGAAGTTTTCTCCTTGCATATTGTTGTACTGTGCGAGTATCCGGCTTCCTTGCCAGTCCACGTCATATTGGGTATTTTTGTTGGCTTCTTCCTGCCGCAGCACATCATAAGGTTCTTCGGAGACCATCAATCCGGTCAGCTCATACTGGCCCTGCGGCATGCGGATAGAGACCGTCTCATCGGCTGGAATCCGGATGGTCAAATCGTCTGCATAAACTTTATAGACGGAAGCATTGGATTTGCGGGTCGTTCTGTAGGAATTGACGGTCAGTGGAAACCAGGCATCCGGAGCGCGGTTGACCAAGTGGAACGACACATACAGATCACTGTCGGCCTCCACTTGCTCATCGAGGAGCAAATCGATCCCGCCTGTTTCGCCTTCGATTGTCAGAACCCCGCCGTCATAGGAAGCTGCCTCTCCTTGAATCTCAAATTCCATTTCTCTAGGAGCATCGGGCAATGGTTCCCCGGTTGACAAATCTTCAAGGATAACCCCGGAAAGCATGGCATGTTCACGGCTTAAAACGGATTCGCCTGCTAAATCTTCTTCGCTGTAAGCGACTTCTGCACTGCGGAGAAAGGGCAAACGGTGAGTGTTTTGATAAACTGTGTAATGTTCGCTTGAGGCAAATTCAATAAAGTCTGCCGGTACATTTTCATCGCCATGCAAAAGAATCGTGTAATCGGCCACCAGCAGGCTGTGCAAGTTGGTTCGCTTGCCGAGCGTGGCATAGCGGCTGAGGCTTTCCCGTTCCATGTCGACCTGCAAATCGTAAAGATAAAAATAAAGCAGTTCTTTATTGAGAATGGACGAGTAGGCACTGACACTGTGAAAATCCTGGACAATGTTCGTATTGTTGCGTTCACCTTCCATCCATTCAATCCGGTAAAACGAGTCGGTTTCTTCGTTCTGGATTGCATCAAGCAATGTCCGTATTTCCGGATCGTCATATTCAGGTCCCGTGATCAACTCTTCTGAGACATTTCGGGTATCTCCGCTTAGAACCAAGACAACATACTGAAAGCCATTGACGAAAAAGACCAGCGCAATCATCACGAAAGCAGCTGCCTGAAACTTGGTTCGGTGGTTCGCGGCGGCACGGGTGATCAACATGAAAGTGAAAAGGGCCGACCCGATGACCGCCAGGAAAAGAGGGAAACGTGCATCGAGATTTTGGTCACCGAGCAACACAACGTATTGGTATGCGCTGGCCAGTCCGCCAATCGCTATGAAGCCGAATACTGCCGCCTGTCCTTTGACAGAGCCTCGCCCAATTGCCCGGGTAAACGCAAGGAATGCGACAAAGGCGATTGCGATGATGGTCAGGAACAGTCCAATGGGCACATCAATGTTCACGTCCACTACCGCGAAAAGGGTATAGGCGGTCAAACCGAGTACACCGGCTGTGACAAGATGCCGGACAGTCAGCAAATGCAGGCGGCTGAATCCCGCTGCTGCGGAACCGCCGGCCATAAAGGATATGAAATATTCCCAACGATATTGAGGAGCTGAAAAGCCGTTGAACATGCTTGCGGCCTTCGGGCTGTAATGCAATGCGATTCCGACGAGAACCAGAAGCGTAAAAAAGCGGAACCGGGCATCTTTGTAGAGTGGAAAAGCGAAAACCAGCAACACAAAAATTGCAGGAAGCACGATGAAGCTGGAGGTATAAAGGATGTTGTCAATCGCGAAGAACCATGGTATTTCTATTTCGTAAAGCGGTCGGTGATTATTGAAATAGCCGTATACAGCTGGGATAAAGGAAACCGCACTAATGCCTGCGCCGAGAATTCCGCCTACCAGAAGGCTTTTCAATGCGTTCTTTTTGGACACTTCGTTCTCCACAAGTGGAAGGAACAGCCGGAAACCGATATAGATGGCGGTCAATAGCAAGTTCACATAGGCGAAATAGAAATTATCGAACATCGTGATGGCCACTGCAGCGATAAACCAAGCGGGCCGGCCTTCCCGGAAGATTTTCTCGACGCCCAAAATGAGCAGCGGAAACCACAGATACGCGTCCGCAAAAAACTCCCAATACACAGCGTGGCGGAAGTACAAGCCCGAAAGCCCGTAAATGCTTGCACCCAGAAAAGCGGCAACCGGGTCAAATTTGAAGTATCGGAAAACGGAATAAGAAATCATTAACACAGCGGTCAGCCGGACGATGGAGATGAATACTGCGGCATTTGCCCAAAAAAGAATATCCAATTCGGATATCAGCCCAATGGACTCCATTCCAAACAAAATCACAACCGTTCCTGCAAAGACGATGGAAGTCGAGAAGTAGTAGGCGAGTTCACTGTACGTTCCGCTGCCGAAGCCGAAGAGGGAGGAGTAAAAGAATTCTCCCGAAGAATATTGTTCGTAGAGCATCTTTTTAAAAGGCAGCATCTGTGACAAGCCATCGTTGATGCCGACCATGAAACGCCCCTGTGTCCACTCAATCAAATAAACGGCGTGGGCCAGCACACTAAGTAAGAGACAGTAAAGGCTTAGACGAAAAAAAGAAATGTATTTTTTCATAAATCCCCCTTTTTTGAAAGAACGTTGGAACAGATGAGCATCAGTTACAAAAAGTTAAGGTTTGTATAGTTCCATAATACTCAACATCTTAGGACATTTGCCACTGATAGCCGAGCTTTGTCCCATAATATACAGCCGTCCATTATGTTAAACTGAAAACATGACTGAATTGCGGGACTTTTCATCAAGTTCCCCTAAAGATTTCTGCAGTCCAAAGAAATGAAAAGGAGAGGTTGTCCCTATGAAATACTTTGCCGTTTTATTACCGTTATTGGATCAAGTGAAATCAGATGAGGCAAGACCGGCGCATTTGGATTTTTTAAATGAAATGAAAGAAGCGGGCCATGTTTCGGCATTCGGCAGATTTACAGACGGCTCAGGCGGACTGGTGATATTCAACGCAGAAAACTATGAGGACTGTGAAGCTCTTGTGAAAAGGGATCCTTATGTCGAAAGTGGTGCCAGATCATTTGACATCCGCGAATGGGGCGTTCTCTGGGCGGATTTGAAAAAGGAGAGCTGAAAGGAGTATAGCCATGCAGAAATCTGCTGAAGAACTACTGAATACATATTTGAATGTTTCCGGCGCTTACCAGCTTCATGTTTTGCCGAAACAGAATGCATTTACGTTTCTCTCAAAAAAGACCGGGATTCCTCAAGTATGGAGTTGTGGCGGCGACGGGGGAGAGATCCAACAAGTCACCGATTTGGAAGATCGGGTGATGACGGTCAGTCACTCCCCTTCCGGGACTCAAACAATCGTCGGCATGGACCACAAGGGAAATGAAAAGCAGCAGCTCTACCTGATTTCACAAGACGGTTCTCAGGTCGAAAAACTGGTGGTCTCTCCGGAACATTTCCATCATTTCGGAGGCTGGTCACCCGACGAAACCAAAATTGCTTATTCCAGCAATCGCCGGGAAGCCGGTTTTTTTGACGTCTTCATCATGGATTTGGACGGCAAAAGTGAAGAGGCTGTCTTCAAAGTCGATGGCAATTGCATCCCGGAATGTTGGACAAAAGACGGTCAAAGCTTGATCCTGTCGATGCCGGACACGAATATCGATCAATCGTACTTTATTCTTGACCTGCAAACGAAAAACGTCAATAAAATCGGCAAGGAAAAAGACAGTGCCCGGAACCAGTTCATCCAACTTTCTGAGGATCAAACGGGCGGCTTTCTCCTATCTGATCGAAAACGCGATACGCTTGGAATCTTGCGGTTCTTCTTTGATGACCCTTCCCAGTATGAGATGCTGCTGACAGATGAAGATTGGGACGTGGATGGAATGTCCCTTTCACCTGATAATTCGCTTCTTGCCTATACATTGAATGAAGGCGGCTTTTCGAAGTTGGGAATCTATGATTTGCGGGCTCAAACGGAACGGCGTATTGAAGGATTGCCAGAAGGCATCTATAGTTCGCTCGCTTGGCTCAATCAACAAGAACTGCTATTGGTGGTTCAAAGTGCGGTACTGCCTGGAGACATCTGGAAAGTTTCCTTGGAAAACGGTGCATCGAGCAGATTGACGTTCACAGGGCAAGCTCCTGAAGTGGAAGAACTGTGGATGGAGCCTGAGTTGACTCAGTTTTCGTCATTTGACGGCTTGAAAGTCCCTTATTTTTTATACGGTAAAAGGGAGGAATCCCAACCAGTGGTGATTTATGTTCACGGTGGGCCGGAATATCAGATTCGCCCGGAATACAACCCGGTCATTCAATTCCTGGCAGCCCAAGGGTTTGCAGTGGTTGCTCCGAATGTACGGGGCAGTATGGGGTACGGCAGAAAGTACGTGAAACTGGACGATGGCCGGAAACGGATGAATGCCGTGGCAGACTTAAAAGGGCTGGCCAACGATCTGGTCCAAAATCATGGAGTGGATGAACAGCGAATCGGCATTATGGGCCGCAGTTATGGCGGTTTCATGGTGCTGGCAGCGATGACGCATTACCCGGCCATTTGGGCTGCTGGGGTGAATATTGTTGGCATTTCCCATTTCAAGTCATTTTTGAAGAATACAGGGCCTTGGCGCAGAAAACTTCGCGAGTTCGAGTATGGCTCCTTGGAGAAGGACGGCGATTTTTTCGAAAAGATTGCGCCGCTCAACCATACACACAACATCTGTGCACCCTTACTGATGTTTCATGGAAGAAACGATACCCGGGTTCCAGTCACCGAAGCGATTCAGCTCAAAGAAGATCTTCAAGGACAAGAAAAGGAAGTTGAGCTGGTTATCTTTGAAGACGAAGGGCATCAGACAGAAAAGCTGGCAAACCATATCTTGATGAACACCCGGATTGTTCAGTTTATGCAAAAATACCTTTAAACTTAAAAGCAGCGACAAGGCGAATTGCCTTGTCGCTGCTTTTTTTGAGGATATCGTGTTCAAGGCATTTCTACAATAGTGAATGATAGGGAAGGCTGCTTCTCTTTTCATCGATTCGACGCCAAGGTCTTTAAAAAAAGGAGACTTTTCGCGCGCGAAAAGTTCCTTATTTGGTTAAAAGAAAGCCATTCGTTCGCGAATGGCTTTTGGATAGGCATGGGGAGTGGTGAAATCACCTTCTTTTAAAGAGGCAAAGGGAAGGTTTTCGCAGTTATGATCGTTCAAAATTTTTTATGATCGCTCAGCGGGATTTATGATCGTTCGGAAAAATACGGCTCGAACGGAACCTCTTAACCGAAATGATAAAACGCCAATTGTTTATTTCATGAAACTTGAATGTTTTTAAACGACAGGAAGCCTCTGCACAAGTGAGATGAATTCCTTTGATACATATGGAACATAACGATTTTTTGCTAAGATTATGCCCAGCTCCCAAGGGAAAGTATGGGAAAGTGAAAGTGTTTTAAACGGACCGTCTTTAACCCGGTCACATATCAATTTAGGCATGAGTGTGACGCCGAGATTCTTTTCCACCATGCCAACCAGGAAATCCCATTGGGAACTTTCATAAGCTACTTTCGGATTGAATCCTTCCTGAATACAGAAGTCAATGGTTCGGCCATTTAACGTAAATTCTTTGCTTAATAAAAGAAACGGATCATCTTTGAATTCGATCAAATCTACGGTTTCCCTGTGCGCGAGGGGATGCGACTCGTGGACAAGCAGTTTGATTTCCTGTTGGACAAATGGGACCATGTCGAACTTCTCATCATCAACAGGCAGCATCACAAACCCAAGGTCCACCTCACCATCAAAAACTTTCTGTTCCACTCTTTTCGCACCATCTTCTATAAGAACGACCGTCACATTGGGATAGGCGTGTTGAAATTCAGCAATGATGGTCGGAAAAAACAGCGTACTGATCACAGGGGGAATCCCGATTTTCACTTTGCCTTTATTTAAATGCATCACATCATAGAGGGAAGAAGATAAATCATCCAGGCTGTTGACGATCCGCTGCGCCTGCTCATAAACGATTTCTCCCGCATCTGTCAGTGAAATTTGCCGTGCCGACCGGTCGAACAAGGTGACATCCAATTCTTCTTCGAGGTTTTTGACCATTTTGCTCAAAGTTGGCTGCGTTACATGCAAAACAGCTGCAGCTTTAGTAAAACTGCTGTGTTTTGCAACTGCGATAAAATAGCCCAGTTGGCGAATATCCATAAAGACCTCCCTCGTATAACTTTTTATTATAGTTCCTATAGTTATTATTCATTTTACCTATCTTACCACAGCGTGTAAACTATCAAATATTAAGCGTTCAAAATATTGACATAATTACACGTCATTTTTTTATAGTTGAGAAGAAAGCGCTTGCAAAACTTGGGAATAGGGGTTGGTTGCATGAAAAAGGAATTTGCTTCATTTGATGAGGCGGTAAGTGAAATTCAAGATGGGGCCACACTGATGGTCGGCGGATTCGGTCTGGTAGGCATTCCGGAAAACCTCATTTTGGCCTTGGTGCGCTCGAAGGTTAAAGACTTGACCATCATTGCCAACAATTGTGGAGTGGATGATTGGGGCTTGGGATTATTGCTCAAAAACAAGCAGATCAAGAGGATGATCGGTTCCTATGTCGGTGAAAACAAAGAGTTCGAGCGCCAAGTGTTATCGGGTGAAATCGAAGTGCAATTGACCCCGCAAGGAACATTGGCCGAGAAAATCAGGGCAGGCGGTGCCGGCATTCCAGCGTTCTTCACCCCCGCAGGAGTGGGAACACCATTATCGGAAGGCAGGGAAATCCGCAACTTCCATGGCAAAGATTACATGTTGGAAGAAGCTCTGACAGCCGATTTCAGTTTAGTAAGAGCGGCCAAAGCGGATCGTGCCGGAAATTTGGTTTACAACAAAACCGCACAAAACTTTAATCCGCTGATGGCAGCCGGCGGCAACGTGACTATCGCCGAAGTGGAAGAGATTGTGGAAATCGGTGACATAAAACCGAACGATGTTCAAACGCCTGGCATCTATGTTCAGTCATTAATCGTTGGAGTTCAGGAAAAAAGAATTGAGCGACTCACTACGAGTAATTAGGGGGAAACAGTATGGCAGTAACATTGGACAAAGTGGCTGTTCGGGAAAAGATTGCCCGACGCGCCGAACAGGAATTTGAAAACGGGTCGTACGTGAATCTTGGCATTGGCATGCCGACCTTGATCGCCAATTATATTTCCGACAACAAACATGTTGTGCTGCAATCTGAAAACGGATTGCTTGGCATAGGGGCATACCCGACTAAGGATAATGTGGATCCGGATTTGATCAATGCCGGCAAAGAGACTGTCACGGCAATCCCTGGTTCTTCTTATTTCAACAGCGCGGAGTCGTTCGCGATGATTCGGGGAGGCCATATTGATGTCGCGATCCTTGGCGGCATGGAAGTGGACGAAAAAGGCGATCTCGCCAACTGGATGATTCCAGGAAAAATGATCAAAGGAATGGGCGGAGCGATGGACCTGGTCCACGGCGCTAAAAAAACTGTCATCATCATGGAGCATACGAATCGGGATGGGGGATCCAAAATCCTGAAAGAATGCACACTTCCTTTGACAGGCAAGGCGGTAGTCAACCGCATCATTACAGAACGCGCAGTGATTGATGTCACGCCATCTGGTTTGGAGCTGGTCCAAACGGCGAAAGGCTGGTCGATTGAAGAAGTGGTCAACTGCACAGAAGCTGCATTAGCTGTTTCGAAAAATATTCAAGAAGAGTCTTATTAACAACAAATTGGGGTTTAGTCAAAACACATTTAAGGGGGAAAAGAAATGTTTAGTTTGAGTATGTTGGGGTTAGTCGGTGGATTGGCACTATTAATCTACCTGACGATGAGAGGTATGAACTTGCTTGTGGCGGGGCCGCTCTGTGCGTTTATCGTGGCACTATCAAGCGGAATGCCGTTATTTCCACAATTGGTCGAAGCAGGAGAATCGAACTTTTTAACAAATTATATGACAGCGTTTTCTGGATTTATCACATCTTGGTTCCCGATGTTCCTGCTTGGAGCAATATTCGGTAAAGTAATGGAAGACAGCGGCGCGGCTGACAGCGTTTCCAAGTGGCTTGTCGCTAAGTTTGGTCTGAAACAAGCCGTATTGGCAATTGTTATTGCGTGTGCGGTTCTTACATACGGCGGCGTTAGCTTGTTCGTAGTGGCGTTCTCGGTTTATCCGATGGCTTTGAGCTTGTTCAAACAAGCGGATCTTCCGCGCCGATTCATTCCGGCGGCACTAGCCTTCGGTTCGGTCACATTCACAATGACTTCTGCCGGGTCACCGGAAATCCAAAACTGGATTCCAATCGAATACTTAGGCACTAGCCCATATGCGGGCTGGGAAGTCAGCTTGATCGTGGCAATCTTCATGATGATCTTCGGCTACTGGTGGCTGAAAAAGATGATCAATAAAGCGGTCAGCAAAGGCGAGCGTTTTGAATCACGTAAAACGGATCCGGTCGTCGAGGATCGCGAATTGCCGAACCCGATCATGGGATTGATCCCGCTATTGGTCGTACTGGGAATTTCATTCGCATTGCACGATATTTTGATGACTTCAGCATTAATCATCGCTTTGCTTGGTGGAGTTATCACCACGTATGTATTGAATATCAAATATATTAAGAACATTGGTGCAGCTATTGGCGATGGAACTATCGGTGCATTGATCGCAATCGGTAATACTGCTGCAGTGGTAGGTTTCGGTGGAGTCGCAAGAAACGCTCCTGCATTTGAAGTGGCGGTTAATGCCATGACAAACATTCCGGGAAGCCCGCTTATTGGCGGAGCGATTGCTGTCAGTGTCATTGCAGGATTGACCGGTTCGGCTTCAGGTGGACAAGTTATCGCGCTGCCGCTTTTGGCTCCTCATTACATTGACATGGGCGTCAACACGGAAGCGCTTCACCGTACGGTTGCCATTTCTTCCGGAGCATTGGATTCTTTGCCGCATAACGGCTATGTTGTAACAACAATCCGCGGAATCTGTGGAGAAACCCACTCGGCTGCATATTGGGCAGTTGGAGCTGTGACGGTAGTGGTGCCGTTGATCGGTCTTGCATTGGCAATTGCATTGTTCTCAATGGGTCTTGGTCTGTAAAATAGATAATCGCATCGAATATTGGAGGTAAAAAAATATGGTGAATAATAAAGTCGTTTTCATAACGGGTGCCGCGAGCGGCATCGGTTATGAAATAAGTGTGGAATTCGCAAAAGAAGGCGCAAAAATCGCATTGAGCGATATTAATGAAGAAGCTGTGAAGCAAGCTGCAAAGACTTTGACGGAGCAGGGATTCGATTGCATCGGCATGAAGTGCGATGTTACAAAC
This sequence comes from Planococcus sp. (in: firmicutes), assembly GCA_035461045.1. Classification (GTDB taxonomy): domain Bacteria; phylum Bacillota; class Bacilli; order Bacillales_A; family Planococcaceae; genus Planococcus. Next base: position 775 of record DATHVY010000163.1, on the reverse strand, counting down.
GAAGAAGAGTTGAAAAACGCGATCGACAAGACGGTTGAAAAGTTTGGGCGCTTGGATATCCTTATTAATAATGCCGGCATGCAATTCGTAGCTCCACTTGAAGAGTTTCCGACCGATAAATTCGAATTGCTGGTAAAAATCATGCTGGTGGCTCCTTTCACTGCGACTAAGCACGCTTTTCCGATCATGAAGAAACAAGGCTTCGGCCGCATCATCAATATGGCCTCCATCAACGGTTTGGTCGGCTTTGCCGGAAAAGCGGCATATAATAGCTCCAAGCATGGTGTGATCGGGTTAACAAAAGTGGCTGCGCTTGAAGGGGCTGAACACGGCATCACGGTAAACGCGATGTGTCCTGGCTATGTCGACACTCCTCTTGTGCGAAACCAACTGGCGGATTTGGCGAAAACGCGAAATGTTTCGCTGGAAAAAGTGCTGGAGGAAGTCATCTATCCACTCGTGCCGCAAAAACGTCTGTTGTCCGTTCAGGAAATCGCAGATTACACGATGTTCCTCTCGAGTGACAAAGCATCAGGAGTTACAGGGCAAGCTGTCGTCTTGGACGGCGGCTATACAGCCCAATAATATATGCAGACAGAAGCGGCTTCAGGCTGCTTCTGTTTTTTTAGTTTCAGAAATATTCTGATAATAATAAAGGGTAATTAATAATTTTATAGAAGTAATATATATCAAGTCATGCTTTCTAAGGAGGATGATATCATGATATATGAAGATGATTTAGCAATAAAATACCATCTGGAATTGAAAAAGGGCA
>DATHVY010000162.1:0-5856 GCA_035461045.1 Planococcus sp. (in: firmicutes) | reverse complement strand
GGTCCGTGTTGAAATGCTCGTGACCTATCTGCAGGCGGTTACCAAGCATAAATTGCAGGACGAATCGATCAAAGGCTATCGTGGCGGTTATTTGCCGACCGAGCGAAGAGCGATTGAAAAAGGGTTGCGTGACGGTTCGATACAATGTGTCGTCTCGACCAACGCGTTAGAATTGGGCGTGGATATCGGCCAATTGCAGGCCTGCGTCATGACCGGCTATCCGGGGAATATCGCAAGCGCATGGCAACAGGCAGGACGAGCAGGAAGAAGGCAGGATGAATCATTGGTGGTCTATGTAGCACAATCCACTGCACTGGACCAATACATCATCAATCATCCTGAATATCTGCTGGATCAGTCACCGGAAGAAGCGCGCATTCATCCGGAGAACATCATCATCCTCATGGATCATTTGAAATGCGCATCGTTTGAGTTGCCGTTTCGAACGGATGATAAATACGGTGAGTTTGATGTACAGGATCTTCTTGAGTATTTGCAGGAAGAAGGGGTCCTGATCAGGACTTCCGATCGGTGGCATTGGATGAGCGACCGTTTTCCAGCTCACGACATTTCACTGCGCTCAGCTTCACAGGAAAATGTGGTCATTATCGATCAATCGGTTCCGGCCAACACGAAAGTCATCGGCGAAATGGACCGGTTCAGTGCCATGACCTTGCTCCACGAAGAAGCGATCTATCTTCACCAAGGCACTCAGTTCCAAGTGGAAATATTGGATTGGGAAGAAAAGAAAGCGTATGTAAGGGAAGTGGATGTTGATTACTTCACAGACGCCAATCTGGCGGTCGAACTGAAGGTTATCAGTGAAGATAAAAAGATGGACATGAATTCCACAGCCATCCATTTTGGTGATATCGCGGTTCTTGCTATGCCAACAATCTTCAAAAAAATCCGTTTTGACTCGCATGACAATATAGGCTCAGGCCCAATTTCACTGCCACCGGAAGAACTGCATACTTCTTCGACGTGGCTAAGTTTCGCACGCCCTGAAGGATTTAGTGAAGCAGAGTTGTCGGACACGATGACGGGTGCTGCCTACGCCATTGAATCTTTTATTCCGATTTTTGTTCAATGTGATCGCAGGGATGTGCACGTGGTTCCGCAAGTGAAATCGCCACACAACGATTTACCCTCCTTTTTTATCCATGATTCTTACCCCGGCGGCATCGGCATCAGCGAACGCATCTATGACTTATGGGATCCGCTCCTGGCAAAAGCGCAGCAGCACGTTGAAGAATGCCCTTGCCTGGACGGCTGTCCTTCATGCATCGGCGCTCAGGATGCGGCGGTTTCAATGAAAGGCCACGTCGTGAAATTGCTGAGAGCGCTTCGCGAAGAGAGGTGAATAGAAGATGTCCTTTGAAAACAAGCTGCTGCAGATGAAAGGGTTGCTGAAAAAATCAGCGCCTGTTAAAAAACAACCGCAAAAACCTGCAGACCGGCCACAGAATGTTGAACGCTGGAAAGAGATCGGACTGAATCTCCAAGAAAATAAATTTGGTTACGTCTTTACTAAAACAATCGATTATCCTTTGGACACACGCCATGGAAAAGTGGTGTTAAGCGAACTCGACAGGGTACTGGCTATGTGGGAGAAAACGGATTTTGACCATCCTTTTAAGCTGAGTGGTTCAGATGAACTGATGTTTTTTGATACAGAAACGACGGGGTTAAGCGGAACGGGTGCCTATATTTTCTTGGTTGGTTTGCTGACAAGGAAGGAACAATCTTTTGAAATGAAGCAATTTATTTTGCCGGATCCATCTCATGAAGCTGCCTTTCTATACGAAACCGGTCTTTGGGAAGAGGATGAGCGCATCGTTTTTTCCTATAATGGGAAAAGTTTCGATTGGCCCCAGTTGTCTTCTCGGTGGACCATGCATCGGGACCTGCTTCCCAAACTGCCGGTCCCCCAACAGATTGACTTATTTCATGGTACGAAACGCATCTGGAAAAATGAGCTCGCCCGGATGAAGCTGAGCACGATCGAAGAAGAAAAGCTCGGTTTCGTCAGGGAAGGCGATGTGCCGGGATTTCTAATACCCCCAATTTATCTGGACGCAGTCAAAAGTGGATTCCCGCAAGGTTTGGAAAAGGTGCTTTATCATAATGAACTGGATATATTATCATTGGTATCCTTATATGTTTTGTCATCCGACCTGCTCCTGCAGGATATCCATTCGGAAACGAGTGGGGCATATACGAATATTGGCAAATGGTATGCCGATTTGAAGCAGTTCGATCAAAGTGCGAGTTACTTAGAGCATGTAACGAAAGAACGGGGTGACCAGGGTGCTCTTGCCCGATACTTGTTGGCAATCCAAAGAAAGCGCAGCGGTGACTATGAAGAAGCAGTCAAGCTTTTCATGGAAGCGGCGCCGCATTTAAGAGGAGCCATTGAAGTGGAGGCTTGGGTCCATGCAGCAAAACTGTATGAGCACCAATTGAGTAAAATCGATCAGGCTGTGATCATGACCGGTTTAGCAAAAGAAGCCAGTCAGCATACGAAAATAAGAGATTCCTTACTGAGCGATCTCATAAAACGCGAAGAGCGCCTGAAACAGAAAACTGCAAAAAAACGTCCCGAAGTTAAGAAGTTATAAACACGGAAAACGAGCCATATGCTATACTTAGCATAAGATAGGTTAATGGAAGGGCGATTCTAATGGAAACTAAATTCACTGCTAAAGAGATATTGGAAAAAGAATTTAAAACCGGCATGCGTGGTTATAACCAGGACGAAGTAGACCATTTCCTGGATGAAATCATCCAAGACTACGAGCGTTTTTCTAAAAGAATAGAACAACTTGAAAAAGACAACAAACGTCTTCAAAGCGAGCTGGAAGAAATGCCTAGAAAACAGGCAGCCCCTGCACCGGGAACAACTAATTTTGATATTCTCCGCCGCTTGTCCCATCTCGAAAACCATGTATTCGGCAACAAACTGAACAACGATTGAATTCGTTGTAATCTGGTGTGAGATAAAGTATACTAGTATAGCCATTTGAAATTCTGGTAATCGCTCCATTCATTTGGAGAGGAAAGTCCATGCTCACACGGTTCTGAGATGACCGTAGTGTTCGCGCTTAGCGAAACAATAAGCTAAGGCAGCCAGCAATGGCTGACGGCGGGTAGAACGCCTAAGTCTTCGGATATGGCCTAAATACCCTGAAGGTGCCACAGTGACGGAGCTGTATAAGAAATTATGCAGGTGGAACGAGGTAAACCCCGCGAGTGAGAAACCCAAATTATGGTAGGGGCACTTTTCCGACGGAAATGAACGAAGGAAGAGACAGGTTTTCCTGTAGATAGATGATTGCCGTCCACCAGTACGAGGTGCAAATCGTTTGAGTACGTGGAAACAAAACATGGCTTATAGAATTTCTCATGGCTTTAAAATGTTTATCAAAAAAGGCTCTCCTGCTGGGGAGCTTTTCTTCATGTATATAATAGAAAATGATAAGTTGAACGAGATTAGAAATTCGAAGCAACAGGAAAGGGCGTCGTTATGACAACATATAAATTATTAGCTACTGCAGCAATGGGACTTGAGTCGATTGTGGCGGACGAAGTAAAAGAACTGGGTTATGAAACTGAAACAGAGAATGGCAAAGTATTTTTCTATGGCAACGAACGGGATATTGCCAAGGCAAACGTTTGGCTAAGAACTGCAGATCGAGTTAAAATCATTGCAGGGGAATTTAATGCCTATACGTTCGATGAACTTTTCGAACGCACGAAAGAAATCGAATGGGAAAAATTCCTGCCGGTTGATGCGGAATTTCCTGTGTCTGGGAAATCGGTCAAGTCAACGTTGCACAGTGTGCCCAATTGCCAGTCCATCGTCAAAAAAGCAATTGTCGAACGTTTGAAAAAAGTCTATCACCGCAATTCGTTTCTGGATGAATCGGGTCCGAGATTTAAAATAGAAGTATCAATCCTAAAAGACAAAGTTCAGCTATCCATCGATACGAGCGGAGCAGGTTTGCATAAACGAGGTTACCGCTTGGACCAGGGTGAAGCGCCACTGAAAGAAACACTGGCTGCTGCACTCGTCAAGCTATCCCGCTGGACTCCGGACCGTCCGTTTGTAGATCCATTCTGCGGTTCAGGTACAATCGTCATTGAAGCAGCGATGATTGGGCAAAACATCGCTCCGGGCTATAATCGTGATTTTGACAGCGAAGAATGGCCTTGGATGAAACCTGAAATGTGGGATGAAGTGCGGGCGGAAGCGGAAGAGTTGGCCAATTATGACCAGCCGCTGAATATCCTTGGCACAGATATCGATCATCGCATGTTGAAAGTGGCGGAAGCGAATGCCCTTGAAGCCGGTTTTGGAGATCTTATCCAGTTCCAGCAACGCCAGGTGAAAGATTTTGCGACCGATGAAGAAAATGGCGTAGTGGTCGGCAATCCGCCTTATGGAGAGCGGCTTGGTGAAATTGAAGTAATTGAAGAAATGATCGGTGATATGGGACGAGTATTCTCGAAGCATCCGACATGGTCTGTTTATATGCTGTCATCCATGGCAAGATTTGAATCGCTTTATGGACAGCCAGCCACCAAAAAAAGAAAACTGTTCAACGGATTTATCCGCACGGATTTATTTCAATTCTGGGGCGAACGCCCGAAAACAAAAAGAGATTAAAGCGGGGGGGCACCAAGCCCTTCCGTTTCTCTGTGAGGAGAGTTTATGAGACAGCCTATACCCTTTGCTTTATCAAAAGAGAAGACATTTTTCGAGTCGCTGAACGACTGGATTGGGGATGTTTTTTACGACGAGTTGCCTGAAAAAGGATATGATTGCAGAGATGAGCAGATCTTTATGTCATTCCAGATTGAACAGGCTTTGAAAGAGAAATCCGTGCTTTTCGCGGAAGCGGGAGTCGGAACAGGAAAGACGCTGGCTTATCTATTGCCTGCGATTGCATATGCAAGGTATCGTGGCAAACCGGCATTGATTTCTTGCGCTGATGAGACTTTGATTGAGCAATTGGTCAAAAAAGGCGGCGATCTGGATCGTTTGAATGACTTGTTTGATTTGAACTTAGATGTGCGGCTTGCAAAATCACGTGATCAGTATTTATGTTTGCAGCGACTTGAAGGTGCGCAAAAACGCAGCGATGATGAATTTCTGGATGAGATTGAATTCAGTTTACCAGAGTTTGTCAATAAAACATTTTCCATGCAAAACACCTATCCGTATGGAGAACGTTCGAGTTATCCGAACGTTACCGACGAAGAATGGCAGAAGGTCAATTACCACCCGATCCAGAATTGCACGGCTTGCGAACTCCGCAATAAATGCGGTCAGACCATCCACCGCAATCATTACCGTGAGGCAACCGACTTGGTCATCTGTTCACACGATTTCCTGATGGAACATATTTGGACAAAAGAAACGCGCGTCCGGGAAGGCCAATCACCACTGCTTCCGGAATTCTCGCAAATTGTGCTGGATGAAGGCCACTTGCTTGAGTTCGCCGCACAGCGTGCATTGACTTACGAAGTCCAGGAACGAACACTTCTGGACTTGACCGAGAGCATTATGGTGGATGGTGTGCGGGAAAAAACATTAAACTTGATCGAACAAACCATCGATCGACATAATGAGTTTTTCCGCTTGCTCAGGGAAAATACGATCGCCAGCAATGAAGACAGAAAAGGCATTCTAAAAAAACCGGAGCTGATGGCTGCCGGAAAAGGCTTGATCAGCCACATCAATTTAATGCTGGAAGAGTTTGTGTTCGAGGGAGAACTTTACACAATTCCTGAATACGAATTAAAGCTTGCAGAAGAATACTTCGAACTTTATATGTTTTCAATGAGTCTCTT
>DATHVY010000161.1:0-6150 GCA_035461045.1 Planococcus sp. (in: firmicutes) | reverse complement strand
GATTTCTACGGTGAAAAAGAATAACAGGAAAAGGTGATGTATGTTGGCTTTGCAAAAGAAAATTCCATTGCGGAAATGTGTAGCTACAGGCGAAATGCATCCTAAAAAAGAAATGATCCGAGTGGTTCGCTCAAAAGAAGGCGAAGTTTCCGTCGATTTGACCGGGAAAAAATCCGGTCGAGGCGCGTATGTGTCTAAGTCGGAAGATGCAATTGCAACCGCCCGTAAAAAGAAAGTGCTGGACAAACTACTGGAAGTGAAAATTCCGGAAGAAATATACGATGAGTTGATTCGAGTCGTCCGTAGAGAGCAGTTGAAAAAATGAACAAACAGAAAATTCTCCAGCTGCTGGGCTTGGCCACACGCGCCCGCATGATGATTTCAGGAGAAGAACTGGTCGTCAATGATGTGCGTAAAGGAAAAGCGAAATTAGTAATAATAGCAGAAGATGCTTCAGAAAATACCAATAAAAAATTACATGATAAATGCAAATCGTTTAATGTCGACATCCTTGTTCTGGGCACACGCTATGAACTTGGACATGCAATCGGCAAAGAAGAGCGCGTAGTTATTGCAATCACAGATCGAGGATTTGCGAAAAAAATTACAAGCTTATTCAACGAAAAATAACCGGGGGTGAGCAGATGACCAAAATTCGAGTACATGAATACGCTAAAAAAGTAGATAAGCCGAGCAAAGAAATTATCAATCAATTGTCTAAGCTTAATATAGAAGTTTCGAATCATATGGCAACTTTAGAGGACAATGCTGTTAGTAAATTGGATAGCATCTATAAGAAAACAGGACAAAGCCAACGTCCGGCACAACAAAGTCGTCCACAGGGCCAAAATCGTCCATCAGGACAGGGTCAGTCTCGTCCATCAGGACAAGGCCAATCGCGTCCATCGGGCCAGGGCCAGTCTCGTCCATCAGGACAAGGCCAATCCCGTCCATCAGGACAAGGCCAGTCAAAACCGGCTTCACAAGGCTCTAATTTCACGCCTAAAGGAACCGGAACTGTCAATATGACAGCCGGCGCCAAACCGCGTTCATCCGGACGACCTGGAGGCGGCGGTCCAGGCCGCGGCAACCAGAACCGCAATCGTAAAGGCAAACAACAGCAGCGTCCTGTAAATCCGATGCCGCCTATGCCACGCAGAGAAAAGGAACTGCCAGCGAAAATTACATTCTCAGAATCGTTGACAGTGGCTGAACTTGCAAAAAAATTAGGGCGCGAGCCATCTGAAATCATTAAAAAGTTATTTATGCTTGGTGTTATGGCTACCATTAACCAAGAGCTTGATAAGGATGCAATCGAATTGATCTGCGCTGAATATGAAGTTGAAGTGGAAGAAGAGATCTTAGTTGATAAGTCGGACCTTGAAATCTATTTCGAGCCGGAAGACGAGGACCTGAAAGAAGAGCGTCCACCTGTCGTGACAATCATGGGGCACGTTGACCATGGTAAAACAACTTTGCTGGACTCCATCCGAAACACGAAAGTGACTGCCGGAGAAGCAGGCGGCATCACTCAGCATATCGGAGCTTACCAAGTGGTTGAGAACGGCAAAAAGATTACATTCCTGGATACTCCTGGGCATGCTGCGTTTACAACAATGCGCGCCCGTGGAGCCAAAGTGACGGATCTGGCGATTATCGTTGTAGCCGCTGATGATGGCGTTATGCCTCAGACAGTGGAAGCGATCAATCACGCTAAAGCAGCGGAAGTTCCGATCATAATCGCTGTCAACAAAATGGATAAGCCAAGTGCAAATCCTGACCGCGTGATGCAGGAATTGACCGATCATGGCTTAGTTCCTGAAGCTTGGGGCGGAGATACTATTTTTGTCCCGATTTCTGCTTTGAAAGGTGAAGGAATCGATTCTTTGCTTGAAATGATTCTTCTAGTATCTGAAGTTGGAGAATTGAAAGCTAATCCAAGCCGCCGGGCAATCGGTACGGTCATTGAAGCTGAATTGGATAAAGGCCGCGGTTCAGTGGCAACTTTGCTCGTTCAGGACGGTACGTTAAAAGTAGGTGATCCGATTGTGGTCGGACATACTTATGGACGTGTCCGTGCAATGGTCTCCGATGTTGGCCGCCGAGTGAAAGATGCAGGCCCGTCAACTCCTGTTGAAATTACTGGATTAAACGATGTTCCACAGGCCGGTGACCGTTTTGTCGTCTTCGAAGATGAAAAGACTGCTCGCCAGGTGGGCGAAACCCGTGCAACTTCAGCGCTTCAGGTTCAGCGTTCAGAGAAAACACGCGTAACGCTTGATAACTTGTTTGATCAACTGAAACAAGGCGAAATGAAGGAATTGAACTTGATCGTCAAAGCAGACGTTCAAGGAGCAGTAGAAGCAATGGCTGCTTCGCTCCTGAAGATTGATGTTGAAGGTGTCAATGTTAAGGTCATCCATACGGGTGCAGGCGCAATCACGGAATCTGATGTTTCTCTTGCAGCAGCATCCAATGCAATCATCATCGGTTTCAATGTGCGCCCTGATGTCAATGCGAAACGCGCTGCTGAAGCGGAAGGCGTCGATATCAGACTTCACAACATCATTTACAAAGTGATTGAAGAAATTGAATTTGCAATGAAAGGCCTGCTTGACCCTGAGTTCGAAGAGAAAATCATCGGCCAGGCTGAAGTCAGAAGCACATTCAAAGTCTCTAAAGTGGGTACGATTGCCGGAAGCTATGTAATAGATGGCAAAATCACTCGTGACAGTGGCGTACGCGTAATCCGTGACGGCATTGTTGTTTTCGAAGGCGAAATGGATACTTTGAAACGATTCAAGGATGATGCCAAAGAAGTAGCAAAAGGCTATGAGTGCGGTATCACAATCAAAAACTTCAATGATGTAAAAGAACTGGATATCATTGAAGCTTATATCATGGAAGAAATTAAACGAAAATGATCTTTTACATGGAATGCGAATTTTTTATCCCCACCGCGCATTCATTGAAAGACAAGCGGGCAGTTTTAAAAAGCATGCTGACCCGCTCAAAACAGAAATTCAACGTTTCCGCAGCTGAGATTGATCACCAGAATGTATGGCAACGCACCCGGTTGGCTTTTGCCATTGTTTCTTCATCAAAAGAAACAGCAGAAAAAGAGATGGCGCAAGTGCTGTATTATCTGGAGAGCAATCCTTCCTGGGAATGTCTTGATGTCCATAAAGAATATTTGTAAGAACGAGGTGAACTACCAATGACAATGCGTTCAAATCGTGTAGCTGAGCAAATGAAAAAAGAGCTTAGTGAAATTATCAGCAGAAAACTGAAAGATCCCAGAATCGGATTTGTCACTGTGACAGATGTCGAGGTGACGGGAGACCTTCAGCAAGCAACTGTATATATCAGTGTTCTAGGCGAAGACTCTGTCAAAGAAAGCACTTTGCTCGGACTGTCGAAGTCAAAAGGCTTTATCCGCTCGGAAATCGGGCAACGGATCAGACTTCGGAAAACTCCGGAACTTTCTTTTGAAATCGATTCCTCGATTGCTTACGGCAATCGGATCGACTCGCTTTTGCGGGACATTAAAGAAGAGCCGGCAGTTAAGGAAGAAGAACCTAAGAAAGACGAATAATTTGCAGCCTGCTGTCTAATTCCTTAGATCAGCAGGCTATTTTTTTACATAAGATTGAAAGGGGTTGAGATTTTGGAGCTGAACGGCATCCTTCCTTTATGGAAAGAAAGAGGATTGACTTCCCATGATTGTGTTTTTAAATTAAGGAAAATCCTGAAAACCAAGAAAGTTGGCCATACCGGAACGCTGGATCCTGAAGTGGATGGCGTATTGCCAATATGCATCGGTAATACAACCAAAGTCGCCGAATACATCACGGATCAAGGCAAAACCTATGAAGCCCAAGTGACGATCGGCTATTCTACAGAAACAGAGGATGCTACCGGAAAAACCGTCTTCACGGATGATAGTGACAAGCATGTCACGAAAGCTCAGCTAATGGCGGTATTGCAATCCTTGACAGGGGAGATTGCGCAAATCCCACCCATGTATTCGGCAGTCAAGGTCAATGGCAAAAAGCTGTATGAGTATGCCCGCCAAGGAATCGAAGTGGAACGCCCTGAGAGAATGGTGCGGATTGACAGCATTGAATTGTTGGATGACGATGAGGAATGGAGCGGTTCACTGCTGCGCTTCAATATCCGGATTCGCTGCGGGAAAGGCACGTATATTCGGACATTGGCGGTGCAGATTGGAGAAGCTCTTGGCTTCCCTGCGCACATGTCCCGTTTGACCAGAACAGAATCCGGCGCATTTGATCGAGATCAATGTGTAACACTTGAAGAAGTGGCGGTGTTGATGGAAAGTGGCGAGATTGAATCAATTTTAAAGCCGCTCAGATATGGACTAAGCGCGTTTCCGTTTGCCGAAATTGATAAAAAAGATCTTTTTGCCATTAAAAATGGCCAAGTACTTGATTGTTATCCTGCTTTCAAAGAAAATAATATGGTGGTATTAACCTATAACAGTCAGCCGATGGCCATATACAAACGGCATCCTGACAAAGTGGGTAAGATGAAGCCGGAAAAAATGTTCAAAAACCCCCTGGCAGATGAGGTGTAGTATGAAAATTATCCATTTGAGTTACCCGAACCAATTAAAGCCGGATGAAAATCTGGGACCGATCGCAATGGCGCTGGGCTTTTTTGACGGAGTTCATAGAGGTCATCAGCAAGTGATTGGGGAAGCCATTTCTTTCGCACGTGAAAAAGGGATCCAGTCAGCGGTCATGACGTTTGATCCCCATCCTTCACTGGTTTTGGGGGGGCGTAAGGAGGAAGTCCTTTACATCACTCCGATCCAGCAGAAAATGGAAATTCTCAGTGAAATGGGGGTCGATGTCTGTTTTATCGTCCGTTTCACTTCGGAATTTGCGCAGTTGCTGCCGGAACAATTTATCCGATATTTTGTTAAAGATCTCCAAGCAGTTCATGTGGTTGCTGGATTTGACTTTTCTTTCGGAAGGAAAGGCAAAGGCGACATGAAAGAGATGGAAGAGCATGGAAAAGGTGCCTTCACCGTCAAGGTGATTGACAAATGTGCCGATGGTGAAGAAAAAATCAGTTCAACACGGATCCGCAGATTGTTAAAAGACGGGCATGTTGAAGAAGTAAGCAGGCTTCTCGGCCGTCCGTTCCGGATTACAGGCACTGTGGTCAATGGAGATAAACGAGGACGGACCATCGGCTTTCCGACCGCTAACATCGAACCTGAACTGGGATCGTTCATTCCCGGAAGAGGTGTGTTCGCGGTCCGAATCAATGTGCAGGGTGTCTGTTATGACGGGGTATGCAATGTAGGGTTCAAACCCACCTTCAATAATCCGGATGTGAAAAAGTCGGTGATTGAAGTTCATATTCTGGACTTCGAGAAATCGATCTACGGTGAAATGGTTTCAGTGGAATGGCATCGACGGATCAGGGACGAACAGAAATTCTCAGGCATTGAGGAATTGACAGCCCAAATCGAACAAGACAAACAAACAGCCATCCGCATATTCAATCGAACTACCAAGTAGGGAAGTTGATTTTGCAATAGTGTTGTGCTATGATTTGTTGGTACTAAACAGTACGAACCATTGCTTGGCAATCGATTCACCAACGTTTGCTCAGTAATCGGGGATATCAGATATTAGGAGGTGGAAACAGTATGGCAATCACTCAAGAACGTAAAAATGAATTGATCAATGAATACAAAGTGCATGACACAGATACTGGGTCTGCAGAAATTCAAATCGCCATTCTTACAGAAGACATCAACAACCTGAATGAGCACTTACGTACTCATAAAAAAGACCACCACTCACGTCGCGGTCTATTCAAAATGGTTGGACGTCGCCGTAACTTGCTTAAATACTTGCGTGAAAACGAAGTATCGCGTTACCGCGAGCTAATCGCACGACTTGGCCTACGCCGATAATAGCAACTCAGGAAAGCGGGATTCGTCCCGCTTTTTCTTTATGGACTGATTTTAACTATTCAATCGCACAGTGGATGGTTTTTTGATACACTACTAGAAGGATACATACACTGCATAAGATATATGGTAAGAGAGAGGAGCTCGAAAATGGAGCAAACAAAGAAAGTTTATAAAATGGATTGGGCTGGCAGAGAATT
>DATHVY010000160.1:0-4996 GCA_035461045.1 Planococcus sp. (in: firmicutes) | reverse complement strand
ACCAAACTGGTCAGTTACCACGAACATAATCAGGACAGTGGGGGCTTTAAGATCCTGTCATATCTACAGGAAGGAAAGTCGGTGGCGTTGGTGAGTGACGCCGGCATGCCGTGCATTTCCGATCCCGGGGAAGACATTGTCCGGAAAGTGATCGCATCCGGCTTTCCGGTCGTGCCTGTGCCGGGAGCGAACGCGGCGCTCAGCGCATTGATCGCTTCAGGCATCCGGCCGCAGCCGTTCTTGTTTTATGGCTTTTTGTCACGCAACAAAAAAGAGCGGCTTGCGGAATTGGAGAAACTCAGCCAAAAGGAAGAAACGCTGATTTTTTATGAAGCGCCTCACCGCCTGAAAGAAAGTTTGAAGAGCGTGCAGAAGACCTTCGGAAACGATCGGCAAATTGCCTTGGCACGAGAAATCACTAAGAAGTTCGAGGAATTTGTGCGCGGGACCATTGAAGATGCTATAGCGTGGGCAGAAGAAAATGAAGTGCGTGGAGAATTTTGCATCGTGCTCGAGGGCAACGCATCACCTGATGTGATCGAAGCTGAGGAATGGTGGAAAGACTTATCCATTGAAGATCATGTAACGGAACTGATGGAGAAGAGGAGCCTAAGTTCGAAAGAGGCAATCAAAGAAGTCTCCGTGGAGCGGAATTTGTCGAAAAGGGAAGTCTATCAAGCTTATCATGTATAGATTGGAAAAAAGGTCCGGACGATTTTCTCGTCCGGACCTTTTGATTGATTATTTTTTCAAGTTCTTTTGGATTTCCTGCACCAATAAATCTGCGCCTTCAGAACTTAAGATCAGTTTTCCGCCTACAAGTCTCATATTGTCATCAGACACTTCGCCAGTGACTGCACATGTCATATTCGGCATATACTTCTTCAAAATGATCTTATCATCGTCAACGTAAATTTCCAGAGCGTCTTTCTCTGCAATCCCCAAAGTTCTGCGCAATTCGATCGGAATTACCACACGGCCCAATTCGTCTACTTTACGTACAATACCAGTTGATTTCATAATATATATTCTCCTCTCAATTATAATCGGGTTTTTCGTCAAAATTCGACATTTTCCACTTCCTGTAATAAATCATACCAACTAATGGCAATTTGGTCAATAAAAAACTATCGAAATACTAATAATTTTATCCATTAAATAGTGTTTAATTGATTTTATTATTATTTTTTATCAAAACCTGCCGTGGAAGCCTCAACTGGTAAAAAAATCTAGTTTGAATAGAGAATAACAATTTTCCAGAAAATTGATGTTTAATGAGGGGACAAAGATTGTACAAAATTGACGACTTAGTTAAAATAGAATCTATACAATTACACTGGAGGAATTTTTCGTGACTGCAAACCAAAAAACTTTTTATCTGACAACACCCATTTATTATCCCAGCGGAAAATTTCACATCGGAACAGCTTATACAACGGTCGCTTCTGATGCGATGGTCCGTTACAAACGTCTAAGGGGATTCGATGTCCGCTTTTTGACAGGCATGGACGAGCATGGCCAAAAGATTGAAGAAAAGGCGAAGGAAGCGGGCAAGCCGCCGCAGGAATTCGTCGACGAGATGGCTGAAGCTGCCAAGAAGGTCTGGGAGACGATGGACATAACGTACGACGATTTTATTCGGACGACTGAAGAGCGTCACCAAAGGAGTGTCGAAAAAATATTCCAAACATTCTTAGATAATGGAGATATTTACAAAGGTGAGTATGAAGGCTGGTACTGTACGCCGTGTGAATCATTTTATACAGAAGGGCAATTGGAAAATGGCAACTGTCCGGATTGCGGACGCCCTGTCCACAAAGTCAAAGAAGAATCGTATTTCTTCAATATGAAGAAATACGCAGGGCGCCTTCTCGAGTATTATGAAAATAATGTCGAGTTCATCGAACCTGAATCCCGCAAAAATGAAATGATCAACAACTTCATCAAGCCGGGTCTTGAAGATTTATCGGTTTCCCGAACTTCATTCGACTGGGGAATTCCTGTTCCTGGAGATCCAAAACATGTGATTTATGTCTGGGTGGACGCTTTGTCGAATTACATCACCTCACTGGGCTATGGTTCAGACGATGATTCTCTATTTAAAAAATATTGGCCGGCGGATGTTCATGTGGTTGGCAAAGATATCGTGCGCTTTCATACCATTTATTGGCCGATTTTCTTGATGGCACTGGATCTTCCGTTGCCAAAGAAAGTGTTTGCACACGGCTTTATCATGATGAAAGATGGCAAAATGTCGAAATCCAAGGGCAATGTTGTGTATCCGGAAATGCTGGTTGAGCGTTACGGCCTGGATGCAGCACGGTACTTCCTGTTGCGCGAACTGCCATTTGGATCAGACGGCGTCTTTTCACCGGAAGCGTTTGTGGAACGGACAAATTACGATCTTGCCAATGATTTAGGCAACCTTCTGAACCGGACAGTTTCCATGATCAATAAATATTTTGATGGAAACATCCCGCAAGTAGCGGGCCATGTCACGGAATTTGATGCCCCGTTGCAGCAGGTCGCCAAAAACGCGGTGGAAACGTATGAGGTGCATATGGAAAAAATGCAGTTCAGCATCGTTTTGAGTGAAGTCTGGACGCTGATTTCCCGCACGAACAAATACATTGATGAAACACAGCCGTGGGTCCTGGCAAAGGATGAATCCCGCAAAGATGAACTCGCTTCGGTTATGGCGCATCTGGCTGAAAGCCTGCGGTTCACTGCTGTGATGCTGCAGCCATTCCTGCCGAACGCACCGAAACAGATTATGGAACAGCTCGGCTTGTCTGAAGACCTGCTGGCTTGGGAAACACTTGAAGGATTCGGCAACATTCCGGAAGGCTCGAAAGTCACGGCAAAAGGAACGCCGATTTTCCCTCGCCTGGAAGTGGAAGTGGAAGCAGCTTATATCCGTGAACAAATGCGTGCAGGATTGCCGCCGGAAGAAGAGGTGGAAGAAGTGCCGGATGTTCCGGAAATCACCATCGATGAATTCATGAAAGTGGATTTGCGGGCAGCTACCGTCACAGCTTGTGAACCGGTACCGAAAACGTCGAAGTTGCTAAAATTGCAACTGGACCTCGGTTACGAACAGCGCCAGGTTGTGTCAGGAATCGCGGAACATTATAAGCCGGATGAATTGATCGGTAAAAAAGTGGTCGTGGTGGCGAATTTGAAGCCTGTCAAACTGCGTGGAGAACTTTCCCAGGGAATGATTTTAGCTGGCCAGAAAGATGGGTATTTAACGTTGACCGAGGTTGCTGAAAAACTTCCCAATGGTGCTCAAATCAAATAAATAAAATAGAAAGGACAACCGAAGGAACTCCTTCGGTTGTCCTTTTATTATGGATTTTATTGCCTGAAAAGGGAATGTGCCTAAGAGAAATGACATCCAAATAATATGTTTTGTTACGAGATTGTAATGTTAACGTGAAGAAAGACATGGGAAATAGGTCTAAAATAAGGGTTATTGTGAGGAGAATGATGATGTTTATTGATACCCATGTGCATTTAAACGCCGATCAATACGACAATGACCTGCAAGAAGTGATTGACCGGGCGTTAAAGAGCAACGTCACTCAAATGGTTGTTATCGGCTTTGATACAAAAACAATTGAACGCGCCATACAATTATGTGAGACATACGATTTTATCTATGCAGTTGTCGGATGGCATCCAGTGGATGCAGTCGACTTCACCGATAGGGATTTGCAGTGGATTGAAGAACTTGCCGCCCATCCAAAAGTGGTAGGGATTGGAGAAACCGGTTTGGATTATCATTGGGATAAATCATCCAAAGAAGTTCAGCAGGAAGTATTCCGCAAGCAGATTCGACTGGCCAAAAGAGTCCAGTTGCCCTTGATCATCCATAACCGGGATGCGACGGAAGACGTTTTGCGCATATTAAAAGAAGAAGATGCCAAAGAAGTCGGCGGTGTTATGCACTGTTTCGGTGGAAGCGTGGAATCGGCCCGTGAAAGCATAGCGATGAACTTCATGATTTCATTAGGTGGTCCGGTAACGTTCAAAAATGCCAAAAAGCCAAAACAAGTGGCGGAAGAAATTGAGCTGGAACATTTGCTGATTGAAACGGATGCACCTTATCTGGCGCCGCATCCATATCGGGGCAAGCGCAATGAGCCTTCGTATGTGCCATTGGTGGCTGAGGAAATAGCGAGATTAAAAGGACTCACCGTTGAAGAAGTGGCTGAAGCTACTACGGATAATGCCAAAAAATTCTTTAGACTACCCTGAACATAAAAAAGCGTTTTCCAAGGAGGAATAATTTTGTCAACTATAGAAACTAGCAATAATTCACTTCAACCAAATAAAACGAAATCCTGGGCGGTTTCAATCGCTACATTGATGTTGTTTGCGATGGTCATGACTTTCGCCATTTACGAAGGAACAAAAAACACCGTGACAGTGGTAGTAAACGGGGAAGAAGAAGAAGTGAGAACTCACGCCAAAACAGTGGGTGAGTTTTTAGCAGAGCAGGAATACCATGTGGCGGAACACGATTTTCTTAGCCATCCAACAGAAGCTGCAATTGAAGGCGATGTGGCAATTGAATGGGAAGAAGCCAAGCAATACACAGTCGATGTGGACGGGCAAGCGGTTGCGGCATGGACTACTGACAACACGGTAGCCGGCGTTCTTGAAAAAGCCGAGATCAGCCTTACTGAGTTTGATAAAGTTTCACCTGCACTTGAAGAACAAGTAGATGCGGATACTGCAATTTCTGTAGAAAAAGCGTACGAGGTCACAATCCTTGATGGCTCTGAAGAGAAAAAAGCATGGTCCACTTCGACTACGGTCGCTGACTTTTTAAACCAGCAAAACATCTCTTTAGGCGAGTTTGACCGGGTAGAAAGAAAAATGGAAGAACTGGTTCTTCCGAATTCTGAAATCAAGGTTGTCCGCGTCGAAAAGGTCACCGATGTAGTTGAGGATTCTGTGAAATTTGCAGTGGAAACGAAAAAAGATTCAT
>DATHVY010000159.1:0-4396 GCA_035461045.1 Planococcus sp. (in: firmicutes) | reverse complement strand
AGCCGAAAAAGTGGCCCTTGCCAAAGAAGCGAAAGCGGCAACAGACCCGATTGTAGAAAAAACGTCTCCGGATGAAAGACATCCGTATGAAGGAACCAAAGGCCCTTCAACTGGAACGCCTAAGCCCCCCAATAAAGACGGGGGCGACAGCTGGAACGGACGAAACCCGAACATGGATGATCCGTTTAACGGCAAATAAGAACGAAAAGAAAAGGCGGCCTCGGCCGCCTTTTTTTCGTGGATTCATTTTCATTATTGATGGGCTTTTTTTAGTAATGCGCGCCATTCCATTGAGATGTTTTATGAAAGGTGCTCCTGTCTCTGTCCCTGCATCGCTGCGCTTCCGCATTTCTTTACTCCGGAGGAGCCACAAGTTTATGCTGGAATGCATAAATGACCGCCTGGGTCCGGTCGTGGACCTCCAGCTTGGACAGAAGATTGCTGACATGGGATTTGACCGTCTTAAGAGCGATGTAAAGCTCGTCCGCAATTTCCTGGTTCGTATAGCCATGCGCCAGCAGCAGCAGAATTTCCATCTCACGTTCGGTCAGGTCCTCGTGCGGCACCCGCTCATGGCGCATCTGTTTCATCATCTTGGTCATCACTTCCGGTTCGAGGACGGGTCTGCCGTTCATCGTCTCACGGATCGAATCTGCAATACGTGAAGCTTTCGAGGTTTTCAGGATATAACTGACAGCTCCTGCCTTCAGCGCGGGATACACTTTATCGTCGTCGAGGAAACTAGTGACAATCATAACCTTCGCTTCCGGCCATTCTCTGATGATCGCTTCGGTTGCTTCGGCGCCGTTCATGACCGGCATGACCATATCCATCAAAATGACGTCAGGCCGCAAAGCCAGCGCCATTTTCACGGCTTCTTCACCGTTTGCCGCTTCGCCGGCAACTACCATGTCATCTTGTGCCTGCAGATAAGCGGAGACGCCGATGCGGACCATTTCGTGGTCATCAACTAACAGAATTCGTATCATCCGGAATCTTCCTTTCAATAGGTACTTTCACTTCAACAATGGTTCCTTCAGAAGGGACCGAAACGATTTTGCTGGTGGCGCCGATTTCTATGGCGCGTTCTTCAATATGCTTTAACCCGTAGGATGTCGATTTCGACTGTTCACTTTCAAAACCGACGCCGTTGTCCTGTATACGCAAAATAGCGAAATTATCGCGCTCAATAAAAAGAATATGGACTTCGGTAGCTTTGGAATGGCGCAATGTATTGGACAGGGTCTCCTGGGCAATACGGAACAGATGGTCTTCCGCACCTTTTTGCAAAGGGATTTCTTCAAGTTTATGGTTGATTGTAAAATAAACTTTTTCTTTCAGTTCGGATACCAGTTCAAACAATCCCTGCCGCAAACTTTTGTCGTGAAGCGCAGCAGGCCGCAAATGCAGCAGCAGAGCACGCATCTCCAATTGTGCCTGCTGTATCATTTTTTCCGCCTGCAATAAACCGGGGGATGCTACTTTGCCCTCGGTCATGGAAGACAGCAGCATGGAGGCGGCGAATAATTGCTGGGAAACCGAATCGTGCAGTTCCCGCGCCAGCCGCTGGCGCTCCATGACGAGCCGTTCCTGAATGAGCTGATCCTGTGTTTCGGCTCGCTCGTTGGCAATCCGTGCCAGGCTCCTCCGCTGGGATTCCAAGAGTTTTTGAAGCTTTAAAATCGATACCGAAAGTTTCGGGGGCAAAGTTTTCATTTGCGCAGCTTCAATGACAGTCTGGTCTTCGTTGCGAAGAAGTGCCTGGAAAATTTCTTCTATGTCCTGTACTTTGGAACGCGTAAGGGACTCGGTCCACCAGGAAATCCCGACAGACAAAGCCACGATCAGAACGAAGAGCCAAACGCCTAAGGGCAGACCGGCTACAAAGTCTTCCCACAGGACGGACCAGGTATTTACAGCCGGCAATCCGAGAAGAGCGAGCAAAATACTGAAAATGATTCCAGCGAACAAGGCCATGAAAAATAAACTGCGGGGCAGCATCCCTCTCATCGGCGGATCACCTCGACATCTCCCATCCAGGTGGTGATGGTTACGATCAATTCCATTTTGTTATCTTCCACCTGTTCATAGCCGTCCTGCGTGTGGACAGAGCCATTCCAGATCCGCTGTTTATCGCCATTGAAAAAGCGGGCATCGCCAAAAACCGTCGAGAAATAAACCCGTACCGGTACTTCGTAAGGCACAATCACCCGAACCCGACCGAATCCCTGGCGGATTGATATCAGCGAAGTTTTTTTCGGCAGCACCGTTTGTGTGGTGTCGATCAGCATATCGCCTACAAAGCCCTGGACATGGATATCCTTCCATTCATAGGATTCAATTGGCGTAGCCTGTGCAGAAAAGAATTTATTTTGAATCAGTCCTTTATCGACTTGTCCGTTCAAGGGCACTTCCTGCTGCCATTGTTCGCCTTTCCAAAGACGGACCAACAGATAGATGGCCACCGTTAGTATGAGCAGGCGCAGACTCCACATGGACAAGACTGAAATGCCGATCAGGATAAAGCCGGTCCAAAAATAGGATTTCCGGTATTTGGGACTGTTTTTATTGCCGTAATAGATGAGTCCGATGCCAAGAAGAACCAAAAACACGCTGCCGTTTCCAAAAAAAGCAGCTTCCACGAATATAAGAAATAATGCGCTCAAGGCAAAAAATGCCTGTCTGTTGGTAGAGAAATGATTCATCGCAGTTTTCGCCTCCTTCTTTGCAGCAGAAAAGTAAGAGGGAGATATGCCCTCTTACTTCAGCTTACACAATTTCTTTCGTTTTTGCGCTGTTTTTCTCCAGCGCTTCCAGACGGCGTTCCATCGTGAAGCGTTCATGGCGTTCTTCGACTTTATTGCCAAGTGATTTGATGTAACTTGTCATGTCGTCGAACGAGCCGATGCGCTCTGCCACCAGTTCAGGGCTCAGGATTTTGTCCATCTGGTAATGCGCGCGCGTCGCATTTTCCTTGCCCATCAATTGAAGCTGACGGACTTTCATGTCTTTCACTTTATGCTTCATTTCCTCATAGCGCTGCTCGAGTGCGACACTTTCCAAGGTGTTTTCCTCAAGTGTGTTGCGCAACTCGTCGATGCGGTTATTGTAAACGGAAACTTCCTGTTCGGCAAAAGCTGCTAAGTCGCTTTCACCGGAAGCCCGGGCAAGTTCTGCCTGTGCCTGCCGCTTTTCGAAAAGACTTTCGGCGTCTTGAAGTTCTTTTTCCAACGTGCGGCTCAGGCTCGTTTGGCGCTCAAGCCATTTGCCGGCAGTTTCCGTTTCTTTTTCAGCTTCCAGGATGTATTTATTCAATAAACTGACTGGATTTTTTTCCTCTTTTTTATCAAGTATTGCGTCCATATCAGTTGCCACTGCGAATTTTAAACGCTGCCATAATGTTGTCATGTATTTTCCTCCTTATTTGTTTAGCTTTTCCCATTGTTTTTCAAAATTAGTGAAAGGATCGTTTTTAGCGGGTGCTGAAAACGACTCTTCGTCCCATTTTTTGTAAATTATCCACAACACAGCAATTGCCAATACCCCGATGATTGCCGGCACATTGGAGATGGCGGATATAGCACCTACAGCTGTGACAAAGCCCCACAAGACTTTTGTGACTGTTGACACACTTTTTAAGTAGTAGTGGACACCGATGTAGATGATGACACCTGAAAAGGCGAGCCCGATCATGGGGGCAAGATTCGAAATGGCGATGATGCCGGCAATAATGCCGACGACTGTCATCCAAAATTTGTTCAAGTTGTTTCCTCCTCTCAATTTGTATCTTAATCTTATCAAGTGTCCAGAAACGGCAACACGGTCTCCGACTGCATCTTTTACTCAGACCTGAGGCTTAGTTGGCACCAGACAGTTAGCTAAAGGGATGGGAAGGGTATAATGGAAGGAAACCGGAAAGAGGTGAGTTTTGTGAAAAAGATCGCTGCAGGGCTGGCAGGACTTGTAATTTACATTGCTCTCGCAGGATACATAGGGTGGGCCGTTTTTGTCTGGCTGCTCAGTTTTTCAATGCCTGTCAATGGTTGGGTTTTTGCATTTTTCTGGACTGTTCTGGCCTTCAGCTATTTGATCGGGATGCTGGGGCATAAATGGCTGGGTTTTACGATTGTTGGCGCGTATTGGATGGCTTTTTTCCAATACGGGCTGCTGCTGGTTCCGCTTTCGCATTTATCGGTTATTGTCATTGACCATCCGCAGGGAGTTCAAATCATCGGCTCGTTGGCTGCTCTAGTTTTTCTGCTGATTTATCTCATCGGCACTTATCTGGCCTACAGCCCCATCGTTCGGCGCAAGGAAATAATCGTAAAGGGCAGTGGTGAGGAGTTGACTGTTGTGATAGCATCCGATTTCCACCTCGGTGTCCTGTCGGGCAAGC
>DATHVY010000158.1:0-6932 GCA_035461045.1 Planococcus sp. (in: firmicutes) | reverse complement strand
CCGTGTAAAGACGTTCGAAGAATACAGCAAATGGAACGATTACTTGCGCTCGAACGGGTTTATGACGTCCGGAGAAGTTGACCGATATTATTTCAAAGCCATCTATTTCCGTGAACCGAATGGCATTTTGTTTGAATTATCGACGGATGAACCCGGATTTGCAACTGACGAACCGATGGAAGCTTTGGGAGAAACGCTTGCTTTGCCGCCTTTTTTGGAACCTAAGCGCGCACAGATTGAAGCCTCATTGCGTCCATTGACCATCAATAACTGATTCTTAAGGAGGAACGTGAAAATGGACTTGAAACTGACCGAACTGGGTCAAGATGAATTTGCTTTTCGTTTACTGGAAAATGGAGAAGTGCAAGCGGAGATTACTTGGACTGAAATGGCTGATTTAATGGTCATCGAATATACGTTTGTGAAAGAGACGCTGCGCCATCAGGGGCTGGCCAAGAAAATGCTGGACCACGCCGCTGCCTATGCACGTGAAAAGAATTATAAAATAGAGCCTGTCTGCTCTTATGCCGTGTCTGCATTTGAACGTCACAAAGAATACGATGACGTGAAAATATAAAAAAACGTTAAAAGCAATCCTGGATTTTTCTGCCGGATTGCTTTTAACGTATTTCGTCTATGTATGTTGTCATAAAATGTTCTTTTTACAGCGTGGTCATAAAGAACACAACAGCTGTTAACAATGATGCCCCACCAATTCCGTATAAAAAGTCCGCTTGGTTGAATACTAATTTGTTTTCCATGAATAATGACCCCTCTCGATTCGCTGATACTAGTGAAATACCCCGGCATCCTAAATTTAAACAGGTTTTATGAATTTTATTGAGGGAATAAAGAAATTATGGAACTTAATTTCCTTTTATTCGTATTAAATAAAGCATATATAGAAAGAGGTGGAGTCCATGAATGAAAGAAGAATCAGCCGAACGGGCGAAAGAGTGCTTGGTATTATTGGCACTGTGTTTAATGTGTTGGCCATCCTGCTGGCAGTTATCGTGATTTTCAGCTTAAGCGGTTTTGAAGGCAGCCCTGAGCATATGCAGATGCAGGAGGACATCATGAGTGACCCGATGTTCACCGATCCTGGAGAAGCCGAAATGGCATCAGATTTGTTCAATGCGCTGATTGGCGCTTCGGGCACTATAGGCTGGATTTTGCTTGTGCTATTAGTGATTAGCACGATTCTTGCTATCTTGGCGATCGTCAATTTGAAAGACGACCGCAATCCACAGAATGCCGGAATACTTTTCATAATTGCCGGGGTCTTTGCGGGTATCTTGTCAGTGACTTCGATTCTGTTCTACATCGCTGCCATTATGTGTTTTGTGCGCAAGCCTCCAATGGGTGAAGGGGATTTGCTTCGACAGGACGGTGCAGTTGTGCGCGAAGACGACACGCCGTACCGACCATTATAAGAAAATAAGTTCCAAAGGGCCATGAACCCAGCGTTCATGGCTTTTTTACTAGGATAAAAGCCCGCTGAAGATTCCTTATCCGCTTCGCTGCTCGGGGGTGCTTCCCGCCATAAGCCGGGCAAGCTTTGCTTGCTGTCTTATCGCTCCAGCACCCCCTGGGCGCAGCTCAGCTG
The DNA here is from genome assembly GCA_035461045.1 of Planococcus sp. (in: firmicutes). GTDB lineage: Bacteria > Bacillota > Bacilli > Bacillales_A > Planococcaceae > Planococcus. The sequence goes on along the minus strand of DATHVY010000158.1, from coordinate 5,326 downwards.
GAGGGGAGTGCTGCTAAGTTTTGGTTTGTGGCATGTTGGTGTTTCTTCTTATAAGGGAGTGATTAATATAGAGAGGGCTGGACGCAGGCGTCCAGCTTTCTTATGTAGGAAGGTCGCTCCAGAATTCAAAACGTCGCCCCTATACCGATCGACGCCATGATCTTTAAAAAGGAGACTTTTCGCTCGCGAAAAGTTCCTTATTTGGTTGAAGGAAGCCATTCGCTCGCGAATGGCTTGTGATCTGGCTTGGAAAGATGCGCATTTTCCTTATAGGAGGGCGGAAAAAGGGCGAGATTTCAACTTATGATCGTTCAAAAAGTTTTATGATCGTTCAGAAGTTTTTATGATCGTTCAGCGAGATTTATGAGCGCTCAGAAGTTTTTATGATCGTTCCACGAGATTTATGATCGTTCAGGTATTTCTCGCCAAAATCAGAAGGGAATCTAGATTCCACGCGCTGCCATGACCTTATAAGTCCTATATTTGCTAAATAGAAAACCTGCCCAGGAGTATATCCTGGACAGGCAGTGTAAAGTCCCGGCTGCTAAAGGGCGGGCGCTTTGATCGTATATACATATTTGGCGGTTTGCATCGGGTGGCCTTCGAAATATTCGTCGAACTCTTCGACAAGGTCGAAGTCGTTTGCTTCATAGAAACTGCGGCCTTTAAGGTTCTGGCTTTCCACATACACAAAAAGTTGGGAACCGTCCATTAAATAAGAAAGTCCGCTTTGCAGCAATTGCCGGCCGAGGCCATTGCCTTGGAATTTCGGTATTAAATACATGGCAATCAGTTCGGCATCCCCATCATCATCGACTTTGGTGAAGTTCGCAAAACCGACGGGTTCCCCCTCTTGTTCGGCTATCAACAGGATGGTTTTTTTTAGGCGCATTTCCATCATGGCGTTTGAATAGGATTTATTGATGAAACTTGTTTGTATAGTAGACGGGATAATTCCCTCATAAGCGTCTTTCCAGCTGATGTGGGCAATTTCCCGAACAGATGCAACATCGTTCATAGTGCCTGATCGGATCATAAAATCACCTCTAAAATTCTTTTCGTAATCATATCAAATATTGACGTGAATAGCCACTGATGTGGAATAATAGAAGAAAGGGGGGGAAATCATGGTTTGGAAAAATTATCAGTTTCACGAACTTTCAGCAAGTCAGCTTTATGAGATATTGAAACTGCGGGTGGATGTATTTGTAGTGGAACAAAATTGTCCATACCCGGAACTTGACGGATTGGATCAGCAATCGCTGCACATCGTCGGCAGGGAAGAGGATCGTCTCATGGCATATGCTCGTCTTGTACCCGCCGGTGAGAAATATGAGCTGCCTTCAATCGGCAGAGTCATTGTACATCCGGATGCGAGAGGACGCGGCCTGGCAAAACAGCTGTTGGAAAGATGCATCGACCATATCACTGCAGAATGGAAAAGTGATGAAATTCAACTGCAAGGACAGGTTTATTTACAGGATTTCTATGAATCCTTGGGTTTCCGGACAATTTCGGAAGTTTACGATGAAGACGGCATACCTCATGTGGATATGAAGTACAGCACAAAGAATGAATGACAGGTTTGACGATTAATTTATCCGAGAAAAGGGTAAACAGAACGATAAAGCAAAATACATACTAAACAGAAGGGGTGTTGTAAGTGGCAAAAAAAAGAAGTTTCCTGATCGCAGGTTTAGCGGCGGGGGCATACGCGTATTTCAGAAATCCGGAAAACCGTGAAAAAGCGACGGTCGCTTTTAATAACGCAAAACTGAAAGTGAATTCCTTTATGGAATCACAAAATCTGGAGGGCAATGACATGGCTGATAACAACAGTTCGAATCCTGAAAAACCGCGTGAAAATAAAATGGTCAACGAAGGCGCACTGACGAGCGTTCAATACTACAACGAAGCACAGCAGGAAGAACTGGAACAGGAAAAAAAGAAGTTGTCTTCCAACGATACTGAATCGGAAAAGTCCTAGAGCACAGGGATTGTATCACCTAAATCAAAACGAACACAAAAACAGGATGGCCAGCAGCCATCCTGTTTTTGTGGAATCCGTTCGAGGGCGCCTGAAAGCTAGTCGAGCGCGGAGGTCTTCGCTTTGCCGGCTCGCAGGAGCAACGAATTCACGAATGCCAAAGTGAGCAAAACAGAGCCGCTTAGCATAAAGCCACCAGCAGCATCAACGCCCAGGGCACCGGTGATGCTGGAGCCCGCAACTACGCCGAGTGAGAAGAAAGCATAGAAATATCCATAGGCGCGGCCGCGGGATGAAGGCCTTGTCGAATCCACGAGCAAAGAGTTGATGGAGGGAAATAAGAACGCGAATCCTATGCCGTACGTGGACATGGTGAAGTAAAGCAGCCATGCGGGAGCGGCGGCACTCAATACGAAAAGTGAGCTGGCCATGATGACTAAACCAGCGATCAACGTATATTGGGGCTTGGCGACATCAAAAATGCGATTGACCGGCAGCAGGAAGACCAAAATGGCGGCAACCCCGAATGTGCTTAACAGCAGCCCGCTCATTTCTGCAGCATATCCGAGTCCTGAAACTTTCAGTGGCAACATATAAGCCAGCACTCCTTGGGAGAACATCAGAAAAAAAGCGCCAGAAAAAGCTTGCATCAGTCCCCGGTTGCGCAGCAATTGTTGGAACGGCAAGCGGGAGTCTATGCGGGAGCCCTTCTGGATAATCGTTTTCCTCAATATGAAAATCGCTAATAATCCCAGTGCCAGCAAAAAGGTTCCGATTACCATCATCGTGTCGGGTGTGCTGGTGCGGCTGGCGTAAATAGCGCCAAATGCGGGACCAAGGATCGCAGCCATTCCGACGAATGCCCCGGAAATGGCCGAACCTTTCCCGCGTTTGCTTTTTTCCGTCCTGTTTGCCAAATAAGTGAAGGCGGCAGGAACGATAAGGCCCGAAGCCAATCCGTGTAAAAACCGGATCAGCAGTAAACTGGCTGGTGAATCGGCGAGGGAGTAAGTGAACAACATGGCGCCAGACCCAAGGAGACCAAGAACCAACACAAGAAAAGGCCCTTTTCTATCTGTAAATATTCCTGACAGTATATTGCCAAACGTATTTGACAATGAATACATCCCGATGACCAAGCCTGTCAGAAAGGGCGTAGCCCCGAGTGAAATGGCATACGGGCTCATGATAGGGAGTTGAGCGAAAAGGTCGAAAAAAGCGAAGAAAATAATAAGATAGATAAGAAATCGCAATGGATCTTCCTCACTTCCGAAAAAAATTGGGTCAATTGGATTGAAAAGTTCTGATATTAGGGTATAGAAACTTATAAATCTATTATACCACCGGAGGTAACCAGATGAAAAAAGCGATGTTCATACTCAACCCTTCTGCAGGTAAGGAGCGGGCAATCGAATATAAAGATCAGGTCGAAGAGACCTTAAAGTCCATGGGTTATTCTGTGACAACAAAAGAAACGCAGAAAAAACACGATGCGACTGAGTTCGCCACGGAAGCATGTGTACAACGCTATGATTTTGTAGTGGCAATGGGAGGGGACGGGACAATCAACGAAGCAGTATCGGGGCTTGCAGAGCAAGAGCATCAACCGCTGTTTTCATTAATTCCGCTCGGAACCGTCAATGATTTTGCCCGGGCACTCGGAATATCGCTAGACCCACCGGAAGCCATCGAAGCTTTAAAGACAGGGACCGAAAAACGGGTGGATATTGCCAAAGTGGGCGACCACTTTTTTATGAATATATTGGCAATCGGTGAAATTGCCGAATCCACTTACGAAGTTTCGCCAGAGCAAAAAACCAAATTGGGTGCGCTTGCCTATTTCATTGAAGGCGTTAAAGCGATCACTTCCGATACGGAAATGGACTTTGACATTCGCTATGACGGCGGCAGTTGGGAAGGGGAGGCCAAACTGGTCCTCGTGGCCTTGACCAATTCTGTTGGAGGATTTGAAAAGCTGGCTCCGGAAGCATTGACTGACGACGGCCTGCTTCACGTCTACATTGTGAAAAATGCAGCATTGCCGGCTTTTATCAGGATAGCGGGTTCTCTAATAAGGGGGCAGCTGGAAAAAGATCCGGATGTTGAAGTGATTCAAACCACCAAAGTATCCATAAAAACGACTGAGCCGCTTTCATCCAATATCGACGGGGATGAAGGGGCGACGACACCCTTTACGATTGAAGTCTTGCCACGCCACATCCGCGCGCTGATTCCGCCGGATAAAGAGTAAAGTTGCAACAAAAATTATACTGATATATGATATTGTTTTTTTCTTGAAAAAAATAAAAACAACTTGGTAATAGTGGGATTTTTAAAGGTATAATTTAGTGTAGACAATTAAAATAAACAGGTATATAATACTTATTATTTACAATAATTGTAACTAATATTTTAAGCATGAAGAAAAAAATTGCTAAATAAAGCATAGAACTATGTTATTTTCTTCTATTTCGGTATATAGTGGAAGTAATGACCGCAAATACATGTAGAAAGAAAGACGGGGAAATGATGAATATTATTGCTGCACCAACAATCCAGGAAACAATATCCAAGATTTTTATGAATGAAAATGAAAACCTGAACCGCTTTGCTGGGCTCGAGAGTTTTTTTGAGATTGAAACTCAATTGATCTATGAGATCCATCACCTTGAAAAAGACCGAGCGAAAAAATCGTTGCGTACTTTGATTGATTTGATTTCTCTGCACGCAGGCAAGGACACCATCCGTTCTGTACGCAATTATTACATTGTGCTTTCCTCCGTAATGGCGCGCAAACTCTATGAGATGCGTGTACCACCTAAAAAAGCATTCGCGTTTAATGCGGCATGCATTGAGCTGGTGGACAAAAGAATGAACGATTCGGAATTTTTGTATGTTGCAGATGAATTAATCGAGTTTTTCATTTCGGTTATCTCTGAGCGCAAACAACCGAGTTTTGGACATCAGACGGTTAATAAAGTGGTCATGTACATAAACGATGAAGTAGAGCGTGATTTGTCGGTGGAAGACATCGCCAAACATTTTCATATCTCGACAAGCCATCTTTCGCGGATCTTCAGAGAGCACGCCGGCATCACATTGGTCGAATATTTGAATGTCCGCCGTGTGGAAGAATCCCAGTATTATTTGCGCCACTCGGACAAAGGGATCTCTGATATCTCAAAGCAATTCCATTTTTGCAACCAAAGTTATTTTACTCGAATCTTCAAAAAGTACACGACGGTTACTCCGAAGCAATTCAGGGACAGCCAGCATGTACCATACTTCCGCTTTACATTACCGAATGCAAAATAAGGAGAGGAGACTCTCCTCTTTTTT
>DATHVY010000157.1:0-2131 GCA_035461045.1 Planococcus sp. (in: firmicutes) | reverse complement strand
TGTTTGATCAAATTTTGCACAAGTCGGATCAACGTCAAGCCCATGCCCACTGGTGCAGCCAAATAGATATAGCCCATCGGAATCTGGTTGGCCGGAGATCGTTGGCCAAAAGCGAGCAATTGCATCGCGATGTCAAAGCCGTATCGGATAACAAAGATGGCAAAGGCGATAAACAACAGATTCGCGATAATCGTTAAAATGATCTTGCCTTTGTTAGGTAACATCAACAACAGGACATCCACTTTGATGTGCCTGTCTTTTTTGACGCCATAACTGATGCCGATATAGACGAGCCAGATAAAGCTATAGCGCGCCAGTTCCTCAGACCAAGACAGAGAGCTGTCGAATTGTCTCATGATCACTTGGAGGAAAATGACCGCTACCATTATCGCGGAAAAAAGAACCAATAACACTTCTTCGGTATGCCGGTCTAGCCATCGTAGGATTTTCATGTCGGTCTCCTTTATCAATAAGTATTTATATTTGCAAGGGGAGTTGCATTGCGGAATATCGACAGTCGATATAGCAAGAAAACGACTTTGAGGAAACATCCTCCCCAAAGCCGTTAGTTATTTATTATTCGTTGGAAGCTGCATCAATAGCGTCGTAAACTTCCTGAACTGTTTCTTTACCGATTTTTTCTGCATATTCGTCAAGCACCGGCTGAATGATCTCGATCATTTCCTGGCGTGCTTCCGGAGTCAACTCGTTGTACTCCATACCTTCTGCTTTTAAATCTTCAACGTTTTGCGCAGTCGCTTCACGGTTAAGTTCACGGTTCATAGATCCGGCTTCAACAGCTGCTTCTGTTACGATTGTTTGTTGCTCTTCAGTCAAACCGTCAAAGAACGATTTGCTCATCAGGAATACAAACGGGCTGTAGATATGGTTTGTTGCTGATACGAATTCCTGAACTTCGTAGAACCCTTGCAAGTAGATTGTCGGGATCGGGTTTTCCTGTCCATCAACAGTTCCTTGCTGCATAGCTGTAAACAATTCACCGAATGCCATTGGCGTCGGGTTTGCCCCAAGCGCTTTGAAAGCATCAAGGTGCAATTCGTTTTCCATTGTACGCAATTTCAAACCTGAGAAATCACTTGCTGTTTCGATCGGGCGTTCGTTGTTCGTGATGTCGCGGAATCCGTTTTCCCAGTAAGCAAGGCCGACCAGGTTCTGGTCTTCAAGCATATCAAGGAATTTCTGTCCGACTTCGCCGTCCAACACTTCATCAGCCACTTCTGCGTTCGGGAACAGGAACGGGAAATCAAATACACTGTATTCTGGTACAAAGTTAGCGATTGGTGCTGTAGAAGGAATTGTTACTTCCTGTGAACCGATTTGAAGTGCTTCAGTCATTGCGCGGTCATCGCCCAATTGGCTGCTGTGGTAAGTTTCAACTTCGATTGCGCCATCAGTTTTCTCTTCGACGATTTTTTTCCACTCCAATAATGCTAGGTACTGTGGGTGTGAATCGTTAAGGCCGATACCTGCACGGATTGTTTTTGTTTCGCCTGAACCTTCGCCTTCGCTTGCAGTACCTTCAGCTGCGTCATCATTGCCGCCTCCGCATGCTGCAAGAACCAATGCCATCATTGCCAATACGAATAAAGAAAATATCTTTTTCATGTAATTCTCCCCTTTTTCATGTTTTATTTTGTGGAGCTTGTGAAAACAATTTTATTTTTTGACGACTGCGTGTCCACCGAACTCATTGCGCAACGCTGCTACAACTTTCCCGGTAAAGGTATCATCTTCAAGCGATCTGTAGCGCATGAGTAAGGACATGGTGATAACCGGAGCCGGCACCTGCAGATCAAGCGCCGTTTCAACCGTCCATTTCCCTTCGCCGGATGAGTTCATGATGCCGCGGATTTCTTCCAGTTTCGGATCTTTCGAAAATGCGTTTTCGACCAATTCCATCAGCCATGAGCGAATGACGGAACCGTTGTTCCAGACCTTCGCCACGCCTTCCAGGTCATAATCGTAATCACTCTTCTCGAGGATTTCGAAGCCTTCAGCCATTGCCTGCATCATGCCGTATTCGATGCCATTATGGATCATCTTAAGAAAATGGCCGCTGCCGAGTTCGCCGGTATAGAAATAACCGTTTTCGACAGACACACTTTTGATG
>DATHVY010000156.1:0-6313 GCA_035461045.1 Planococcus sp. (in: firmicutes) | reverse complement strand
CTGTTCCTTCTTGTATTCCTGGTTTACGTGCCTCAATCCAAGCACGCTCACTTGATTTTCGGACCGGTCAACACTTGGTTCCACCGTGTGGATCATGTCGGCCGTTTGAAACCGATCAACTTTGAAGAAATGGAAGACGATGAAGATCCGGACGCCATGCCTTCATTCGGCGTCGGAAAAATCACTGATTTCACTCAGCCGCAAATGATCGATTTCTACGCTTGCGTGGAATGTGGCCGATGCACGAACATGTGTCCGGCAACCGGCACAGGCAAAATGCTATCACCGATGGACCTGATCACCAAGCTTCGTGATAATTTGACGAACACCGGTGCCGTAATGACCCAGAAAAAACCTTGGGTGCCTGCAATGGCGTTCAAAAATACGCAAGGAAACCAATTAGCGATGGCTGCCGGCGCAGAAGGCGTCTCAATCGACGAACTTTACAGCCCGAGCCTGATCGGCGACATCATCACAGAAGAAGAAATCTGGGCTTGTACAACTTGCCGTAACTGTGAAGATCAATGTCCGGTCATGAACGAGCACGTCGACAAAATCATCGACCTTCGCCGTTACCTGGTAATGACTGAAGGGAAAATGGACAAAGATGCTCAACGCGCGATGACAAATATCGAAAAACAGGGTAACCCTTGGGGCCTTAACCGCAAAGATAAAGAAAACTGGAGAGACGCACGTGTTGACGTTCATATCCCGACTGTCAAAGAAATGAACAAAGCCGGAGAAGAATTCGAATTCTTGTTCTGGGTCGGTTCAATGGGATCATTCGACAGCCGCTCCCAGAAAATTGCGCTATCATTTGCCCGCCTGATGAACGAAGCGGGAGTGAAATTTGCGATTCTCGGCAATAAAGAAAAGAACTCCGGAGATACGCCGCGCCGTCTTGGGAACGAATTCCTGTTCCAGGAACTGGCGACAGCGAACATCAAAGAATTCGAAAAAGCGGAAATCAAGAAAATCGTCACGATCGATCCGCACGCATACAACATCTTTAAAAACGAATACCCGGATTTCGGCTTTGAAGCTGAAGTTTACCACCACACCGAAATGCTGTTTGATCTAGTGCAAGCCGGCAGATTGAAACCGCAATTTCCGGTTAATGAAAAAATCACGTTCCATGATTCCTGCTACCTTGGCCGTTATAACGACGTATACGATGCACCTCGTGAAATCCTGAAAGCGATCGAAGGCGTCGAACTGGTTGAGATGGTCCGTAACCGCCAGGACGGAATGTGCTGTGGAGCGGGCGGCGGCTTAATGTGGATGGAAGAAGATGCAGGACACCGGGTCAACGTTGCACGTACTGAACAAGCACTCGAAGTGAACCCGACGATGATTTCTTCCGGCTGTCCTTACTGCTTGACCATGTTATCAGACGGAACGAAAGCGAAAGAAGTTGAAGAGCAGGTTGGCACTTATGACGTGGCTGAACTTCTGGAAATGGCGGTAATCGGAAACGTAGCACCAGAACCGGAGCAACCGGTTCAATAAACATTGCCAATATGCAGAAAATTAGTTAGAATAAAAGAATAACCAACATAATTAAAGGGGAGTTTACGCTCCCTTTTCTTTTGTCTATAAGTCGAGCGAGCGTTCAGTCAATGATTTTCGGGCGAACTGCATTCACTCAAAATGTTTGCGATGAATCTAAACGGCCGTTTCGCTTTTCATGATGTCTAGCTGCAACGGCCAACTCCTCGGGTCATAAGTCAACCCAGCTGTGTGGCAAAGAACGCCACTTCGCTGGACTGTCTTATGCCTGTCGGAGCTGAACGGCCGTTTCGCTTTTCTATTGATGTCCAGCTGCAACGGCCAGATTCTCGGGTCATAAGCCAGCCCGGCTGTGCGGCTGAAAATACGCCGATTCGCCGGTCCGTCTTATGCCTGTCGAATCTAAACGGCCGCTTCGCTTTTCTATAATTGAAACCGTTTACAAAAAAAGGAGGAAATGATCATGGCTAAAACAGTAATCATTGAGGGAGCACGTACGGCATTCGGTAAATTCGGAGGTAACTTGAGTTCATTATCCGCGAGCGACCTGGGAGCGGAAGCGATTAAAGAAGCGTTGAAACGCGCAGGCGTCCAGCCCGATCAAGTACAGGAAGTCATCATGGGCAACGTACTGCAGGCGGGTCAAGGACAGATTCCTTCGCGTCAGGCAGCCAAAAAAGCCGGAATTCCTTATCATGTGAAATCGGAAACGATTAACAAAGTATGTGCATCCGGTATGCGCAGTGTCACATTGGCTGATCAAATCATCCGAGTTGGAGACGAAGAAGTCATCGTCGCTGGCGGCATGGAATCCATGTCGAACGCGCCGTATTACTTGCCGAAAGGCCGCTGGGGGCTTCGCATGGGCGATGCTCAAATGATTGATGGCATGGTGCACGACGGCTTATCATGTTCATTCCACCCGGAAAAAGTTCATATGGGAACTTATGGCAACACGACTGCTGAAGAATTCGCTTTGACGAGAGAAGTGCAGGACGAATGGTCCGCCCGCTCTCATGAACGCGCGATCAAGGCGAAGGATGTATTTGCAGAAGAAATCACGCCGATCCAAATTCCTCAGCGAAAAGGCGATCCGATTACAGTGGACACGGACGAATCGCCACGCGCCAATTCAACGATTGAAGCCTTAGCGAAACTCAAACCTGCTTTCGGCAAAGATGGCACCATCACAGCCGGAAACGCACCTGGCATCAACGACGGCGCAGCCGCATTGGTCTTGATGAGCGAAGAACGTGCAAAGCAGGAAGGGAAAACTCCTTTGGCTTATGTACTCGCCCATACGGAAGTTGCGGTTGAACCGCACCGTTTCCCGGAAACACCGGGATTGGTCATCAACGAATTATTGAAGAAAACAGGGAAATCGCTAGAAGAAGTGGACTTGATCGAAATTAACGAAGCATTTGCAGCGGTTGCATTGGCAAGTGCGAAAATCGCGGGACTGAACGCCGAACAAGTGAACGTCAACGGGGGATCGGTTGCACTTGGACATCCGATCGGCGCAAGCGGTACCCGCATCATTCTGACCCTGGCGTATGAACTGAAACGCCGTGGCGGCGGCATCGGCATCGCAGCCATCTGCTCCGGCGGTGGCCAAGGCGACGCAGTGATGATCGAAGTGCCAAAACAGGAGGCTAACTAATGAAAATTCAAAACGTAATGGTGATCGGTGCCGGGCAAATGGGATCCGGCATCGCCCAAGTTTGTGCACAAGCAGGATTCAATGTAAAACTGAACGATATGAAACAGGAAGCCTATGAACGCGGCATCGGGTCAATCACGAAAAACCTCGACCGCAATGTTTCGAAAGGCCGCATGACTGAAGAAGAGAAATCCGCTGTTCTTGGCCGCATCACCGGGTCGTTCGATCTTCAAGATGCGCATGACGTGGATATCGTGATCGAAGCGGCAGTCGAGAACATGGAAATCAAATCGAAAATCTTTAAAACCCTCGATGAAGTGGCTCCGAAACACGCGATTCTCGCGTCGAACACCTCGTCGCTGCCAATCACGGAAATCGCTGCGGCGACAAACCGTCCGGAACAAGTCATCGGCATGCATTTCATGAATCCGGTACCGGTCATGAAGCTTGTAGAAATCATACGCGGGCTGGCGACTACCGATGAAGTTTATAAATCGGTGGAAGAAATGACCGTGAAATTATCGAAGACGCCAGTGGAAGTGAATGATTTCCCGGGATTTGTTTCCAACCGCATCTTGATGCCGATGATCAATGAAGCGATTTTCACGCTGCAAGAAGGCGTCGCGACAAAAGAAGCGATTGACGAAGTGATGAAGCTTGGAATGAACCATCCGATGGGCCCGCTCGAACTGGCCGACTTTATCGGGTTGGATACATGCCTTTATATTATGGAAGTTTTGCATGAAGGATTCGGAGACAGCAAGTATCGCCCAAGCCCGCTGCTTCGCCAGTATGTGAAAGCAGGATGGATGGGCAAGAAAACCGGACGCGGATTCTACGAATACAGTTAGTTTTAGGAGGAAACCGCAATGGATTTGCGATTTACAGAAGAACAAACAATGATGCGTGACATGGTGCGGAATTTCGCGAAAGAAGAAATCACACCGTTTATTGAACGAATGGAAGATGGGGAATTCCCACGGGAAATCGTGAAAAAAATGGCTGGACTCGGTTTGATGGGGATCACAGCACCGGAAAAGTACGGCGGTTCGGAAATGGATTTCACATCTTATATCAGCGCCATCCATGAACTTTCCAAAGCAAGCGGCGTCATCGGTGTCATCCTGTCGGTCCACACGTCCGTCGGCACCAATCCGATCCTGAACTTCGGCACCGAAGAACAGATTCAGAAATACGTGCCGAAATTGGCATCCGGAGAATATTTAGGCGCCTTCTGTCTCACAGAACCGGCCGCAGGATCTGATGCCGGAAGCCTGAAAACACGGGCAGTCCTAAAAGATGACCACTACGTGTTGAACGGCTCAAAAGTGTTTATCACAAACGGTGGGGAAGCCGATACGTACATCGTTTTTGCATCAACCAAACCGGAAGCTGGATCGCGTGGCATCTCGGCGTTTATCGTTGAAAAAGATTATCCGGGCTTGATTGTCGGCAAAGATGAGAAAAAGATGGGGCTTTTCGGTTCAAGAACCGTGCAGCTCACGTTCGATAACATGAAAGTGCCGGCAGAAAACTTGTTGGGAACGGAAAATAAAGGATTCAGCATCGCAATGGCGAACTTGAATGTAGGGCGCATTGGCATTGCAGCGCAAGCGCTTGGCATCGCCGAAGCAGCATATGAATATGCGGTGGCTTATGCGAAAGAGCGTGTGCAGTTCGGGAAACCGATTGCACAGCAGCAAGGAATCGGCTTTAAGCTGGCGGATATGGCGACTCAAGTCGAAGCGGCAAAGCTCCTCGTCTACAATGCTGCCGACCTGTATTCCAAAGGCAAAGATTGCAACAAACAGGCATCGATGGCCAAATTGTACGCTTCGAAAGCGGCCATGGATGTTTCCATCGAAGCAATCCAGGTTTTCGGCGGATACGGCTATACGAAAGACTATCCGGTTGAACGATTATTCCGCGATGCAAAAGTAACAGAGATTTACGAAGGCACAAGTGAGATTCAACGCATTGTTATCAGCAAACAACTACTAAAATAATTGGGGGAACCAAACAATGAATTTCCAACTATCTGAAGAACATGAAATGATCCGTAAAATGGTAAGAGATTTTGCAAATAAAGAAGTCGCACCAACGGCTGAAGAGCGTGATGAAGAAGAACGATTTGACCGCAAGATCTTCGATCAAATGGCAGAACTTGGCTTGACCGGGATTCCATGGCCGGAAGAGTACGGCGGAATCGGCTCGGATTACTTGGCTTACTGCATCGCGGTAGAAGAATTGTCGCGTGTGTGTGGATCCACTGGTGTTACGCTCTCAGCCCACACGTCATTGGCTGGATGGCCGGTATACACGTTCGGAACGGAAGAGCAAAAACAGAAATACCTTCGCCCGATGGCAGAAGGCAAGCAAATCGGTGCTTACGGATTGACGGAACCGGCATCGGGTTCTGATGCTGGCGCGATGAAAACTTCAGCAAAAGAAGACGGAGACCATTACATCCTGAACGGATCAAAAATCTTCATTACAAACGGCGGCATTGCCGATATCTATATCGTGTTTGCCGTAACGGATCCGGAATCAAAACATAAAGGCACAACAGCATTTATCGTTGAAAAAGACTTTGAAGGCTTCTCAGTCGGCAAAAAAGAACGCAAGCTCGGCATCCGTTCGAGCCCGACAACTGAAATCATTTTCGATAACTGCCGGGTTCCAAAAGAAAATGTGTTGGGTGAACTGGGCCAGGGCTTTAAAATCGCCATGCAGACGCTTGACGGCGGACGTAACGGAATTGCGGCCCAAGCGGTCGGAATTGCACAAGGTGCATTGGATGCTTCGATCAATTACGCGAAAGAGCGTGAGCAATTCGGCAAGCCGATCGTTGCAAACCAAGGAATTTCATTCAAACTGGCGGACATGGCGACTTCCATCGAAGCTTCGCGTCTGTTGACGTACCAGGCGGCTTGGTTGGAATCCAACAAACTGCCGTACAGCAAAGAATCGGCAATGGCGAAACTCATGGCCGGCGATACGGCGATGAACGTAACAGTCGAAGCCGTGCAAGTTTTCGGCGGTTATGGCTACACGAAAGATTATCCGGTCGAACGTTTTATGCGCGACGCAAAAATCACACAAATCTACGAAGGCACACAGGAAGTCCAGCGACTGGTCATTTCC
>DATHVY010000155.1:0-3589 GCA_035461045.1 Planococcus sp. (in: firmicutes) | reverse complement strand
TTTAACAAAGAAAAAATGCCGGGCTGATTAGATCAGCACCGGCATTATCGATGAGCGATTATACGCGCTCAACTTTTCCTGATTTCATTGCTCTTGCAGAAACCCATACACGTTTCGGTTTACCGTTTACAAGGATGCGAACTTTTTGAAGGTTTGCTCCCCATGTACGTTTTGTCGAATTCATAGCGTGCGAACGGGCATTTCCGGCGCGAGCTTTACGTCCACTAACTGCACATACTTTAGGCATGTAAGTCCCTCCTCACAAGTGAAGCTGAAAATTATGATAGAATTTCAGTTCGTTTTTCGTTTCACATACTTTAATAATTTACCATAGAGATTGACGCAATGCAACTAATTTTGAAGGTCTTTAAAGAAAAAAACCTTTACACCTGAAACGCCTGCTTTTCTTATAGAAGGGTTTGATGTAGAATAAAAGAAGTGAAATAGGACTCAAGGAGGAATTCTCAATGTCGATTGAATTGAAAAATGAATATGGACAAATCGATATTTCCAACGATGTGATCGCTCAAATAGCAGGCGGGGCAGCAATTGAATGTTACGGTATTGTGGGGATGGCTACAAAACATCAAATTCGCGATGGCTTAACGGATATTTTACGCAAAGAAAACTTTGCGAAAGGTGTTATCGTCCGTCAGGTGGAAAGTGATTTGATCATCGACATGTACGTCATCATCAGTTATGGGACGAAAATTTCCGAAGTGGCCTACCAGGTTCAATCGAAAGTGAAATATACAGTCAACAAAACACTTGGCATGCCAGTCAAGGCAGTAAACATCTATGTTCAGGGAGTTCGAGTGACGAACTCGTAAGAGGAGGAATAATTGGCTATGAAGTCATTAAATGGAATTATGTTCGCAGAAATGGTGCAAATGGGATCTCATCATTTGTACCAAAATGCGGATTACGTGGATGCATTGAATGTATTCCCAGTGCCTGATGGCGATACAGGAACGAATATGAACCTGTCCATGTCTTCGGGGGCGAAAGAAACTGAATCCAATGTGCAGGAGCATATTGGTAAAACAGCAGAAGCGTTGTCCAAGGGCCTTCTTATGGGAGCTCGTGGAAACTCGGGTGTTATCTTGTCTCAGCTTTTCAGAGGATTCGGCAAGTTTATCGTGAATGAAAAGGAATTGACTGCGCAAAAACTCGCGGAAGCATTGCAGCATGGAGTTGAAACCGCTTATAAAGCCGTCATGAAACCGGTTGAGGGGACAATTTTAACCGTCGCCAAAGACGCAGCTGCGAAAGCGGTCGAATTATCGAAAACGGAGGATGACATCATCGTCCTATTTGAAGGCGTCGTAACTGAAGCGAAAGCTTCCCTCGAGCGCACACCTGACTTGCTTCCTATATTGAAAGAAGTTGGCGTGGTCGACAGTGGAGGGCAAGGGCTTGTCTATGTATACGAAGGATTTTTGGCTTGCCTGAAGGGTGAACAACTGCCCGAAAAGCACGTCCATGATTCAATGGACGACCTCGTCAGCGCAGAGCACCATAAAACGATTGCTGGATTCATGGATACTTCAGATATCGAGTTCGGATATTGCACAGAATTCATGGTGAAATTCGAAGAAGGCAAAAAAGAATTCAATGAAGCCAGTTTCCGCTCCGATTTAAGCCAGTATGGAGATTCTCTGCTGGTCATTTCTGATGACGAAATTGCTAAAATTCATATTCATTCGGAAGAGCCAGGCAAAGTTCTTACATACGGCCAGGACTATGGCAGCCTGATCAGCATGAAAATCGAAAACATGCGCCAACAACATACTGATATAGTTGGCGAAGGGTATAAAAAGAATAAGCCTCAAGCTGATGTGAAACATCCCTATGCAGTAGTGACTGTCGCGATGGGAGAAGGCATCGCCGAGCTTCTTCGCAGTATCGGTGCAGCTTATGTAATTGAAGGCGGACAAACGATGAATCCTTCCACGGAAGACATTGTCAACGCAATCAAGTCTGTCGATGCTGAACGAGTCTTAATCTTGCCGAACAATAAAAACATCATCATGGCGGCTGAACAAGCGGCACAAGTGCTGGATATCGAAGCGGCTGTGGTACCGACTAAAGATGTGCCTCAAGGAATGTCGGCGATTCTGGCGTTCAATCCGAATGCAAGTGTTGAAGACAACAAGAAAGCGATGTCACGGGCATCCGAGCATGTGAAGTCCGGGTCAGTGACTTTTGCAGTCCGTGACACGTCAATAGATGGTATCGAGATTAAAAAAGATGATTTCATGGGAATCTCCCAAGGAAAAATCGTCATCGCGGATACCAGCCTTGATACGGTCACCAAGGAGCTTGCTAAAAAGCTGATTGACGACGAGAGTGAAATCGTGACAATCCTTTACGGAGAAGATGTGACCGAAGAGGATGCGTCCAATTTAGGCGAATTTATCGAATCGCTCAATGATGAAGTCGAAGTGGAAATCCATAACGGCAAACAACCTTTATATCCATATATTATTGCTGTAGAATAAGAGGTGAAGCGCATACGGCTGTATGCGCTTTTTATTTTTGTTTAAAACCGTCCAATCATGTAAACTAAAACTATACGAATTAAAAAGAAAGGGGTTTGAGCAATGAAGTTCAAATCTGTTTTTGATATTATTGGTCCGGTCATGATCGGGCCTTCTTCTTCGCATACCGCAGGGGCTGCGAGAATCGGAAGGGTAGCCAGAGATCTTTTTGGAAGACAGCCGAAATGGGCGAAAATTCATTTATATGGCTCTTTCGCAGAGACTTTTAAAGGCCACAGTACGGATGTGGCGATCATTGGAGGCCTGCTCGATTATGAAACTTTCGATGAGCGCATCAAAACATCATTTGAAGAAGCGGCGAAATCCGGTTTGGCATTTGAGTTTATTCCTGAAACAGGTCATGTCGATCATCCGAATACTGCAAGAATCGTCATTGGCGATGAAGAATCCGAAATGTCACTGATGGGCATATCAATTGGCGGAGGAAAGATCGAAATTACAGAGCTCAATGGCTTCCCGCTGCGTTTATCCGGAAATCATCCGGCCATACTGGTCGTGCACGAAGACCGCTCCGGCTGCATCGCGAACGTGGCAAATTGTTTATATAAATACGATATCAATATCGGTCATATGGAAGTGTCCCGGAAAGAAAAAGGACACATGGCGTTAATGGTCATCGAAGTCGATCAGAATGTGGATCGGGCAATATTGGATGAATTGGCAGCGCTTCCGAATATCACTCAAGTGACCCGAATCGCTGACTGAAATGGAGGTTTAAAGAATGGAAGTATTATTCCGCAACGTAAGAGAACTGGTTGAACGGGCTGAAAAAGAACAAAAGCTCATCTCGGAAATTATGATTGAACAGGAAATCATGATTACGAATCGTTCCCGTGAAGATATTATGAAACAAATGGACCGCAATTTAACAGTGATGGAAGAAGCAGTTGAAAAAGGGCTGAAAGGCGTGCACTCCGTTTCCGGACTGACCGGCGGCGACGCTGTGTTGCTGCAGGCTTATAAGGATAAGGGGAATACCTTATCAGGGCCATTGTTGTTGGATGCAGTGAGTAAAGCGGTTGCGACAA
>DATHVY010000154.1:0-2430 GCA_035461045.1 Planococcus sp. (in: firmicutes) | reverse complement strand
GGAGATGTCGATCTGGAGATTTTGCGCCGCCAACGGCAAAATGGAACGGTCAAACAATTAAAAGACCGCCGGCACGATGTTTACCGTGTGGAATATAAAAAAGATTAAAATTGAGCCGCTTCCAAAAGGAAGCGGCTTTTTTTTCGATTATTTGGTAAACTTGAGGAAATGGAGGGATGACAATGACATGGAAAGAACGAATTAAACGATGGCTTGAACATGACAACTTAGATGAGCAAACAAAAGAAAACCTGAGCATCTTGCAAGAAGATGAAAAACTGGCGGAAGACGCCTTTTACCAGGACCTTGCTTTCGGTACAGGTGGCATGCGCGGAGAGATAGGTCCAGGGACCAACCGCATGAACATTTATACCGTGAGAAAAGCTTCTCAAGGGCTTGCCGATTACATCAAATCCCATGGAGAAGAAGCGATGGCACGCGGGGTGGCGATTGCATTCGACAGCCGTCGGATGAGTCCTGAATTTTCACTTGAAGCGGCTAAGACTTTCGCGGCCAATGGGATTCATGCTTATTTGTATCAAGAGCCGCGGACGACCCCGCAGCTCTCTTTCAGTGTCCGTTATTTGAACGCGTTTATGGGAGTGGTTATCACTGCTAGCCATAATCCTCCGGAATACAACGGGTATAAAGTTTACGCTGAGGACGGAGCTCAGTTGAACCTCGAAGACGCTGATCAGGTCATCGATTACGTCAGCAAAGTGGAGGACGAATTGAACATCGTCAATGACAAATTCCAGCCGGAGCTCCTGGTGGAACTTGGCGAACGGATTGACGCCGCTTATATTCAAAATGTCCTGACCGTACAGGAAAATGAACCCAATCCGATTCAGGCGGTGTTCACACCGCTTCACGGAGCTGCAGGTTCGACAGTAGAACGTATGCTGAAGGAAGCGGGCTACGACGGCGTGTTTTATGTGCCCGAGCAGCAACAGCCCGATGGCGAATTTCCGACGGTTGCTTCTCCGAACCCCGAAGAGCCGTCAGCGTTCGAACTGGCGGAAAAATACGGCAAGGAAAACGGCGCAGAATTGTTGATCGCTGTGGATCCCGATGGTGACCGTGTAGGACTCGCGGTTTGGACAGGAGAGCATTATGAATTGCTCAACGGAAATCAGACCGGTGCCATCCTGATCGAGTATTTATTGAGCCAGAAAAAAAGCAAAGGCACGTTGCCGAAAAACGGCCGTATTTTTAAAACCATCGTGACTTCCGAGTTTGGCCGGGCCATCGGTGATTCGTACGGAGTGGATTGTGTGGATGTCTTGACCGGTTTTAAATTTATCGGGGAAAAGCTGAAAGAGAACGATTTCTCCCAAGAATTTGAATTCATTATCGGATATGAAGAAAGTTATGGGTATTTGATCAAGGACTTTGTCCGGGACAAGGATGCGAACCAGGCGGTGCTCTCGCTCGTCGAGGCGGCGGCCTATTACAAAACACAAGGAAAAACATTGCGCGATGTGCTCCATGAATTATACGACCGCTTCGGATGGTACAAGGAAACCCTGGTTTCGGTTACGAAAAAAGGGATTGACGGTGCGAAGGAAATCAATGATCTATTAACAGGCTTGCGTGAGGATCCGCTAGAAGAAATTGCGGGGGTGCCGGTAGTGACGATCGAAGATTATGAAACTCAAAATCGTTTGTTTGTCGATATGAAGACAGACGAAAAGATCGAGTTGCCGCAATCGAATGTCTTGAAATACTTTCTGAAAGACGGCTCTTGGGTTTGCGTCCGCCCGAGCGGCACAGAACCGAAAGTGAAATATTACTTTGGTGTTTTTGAAGGCACTGAACAGGCAAGCGACGAAAGATTGGAAATGCTGAAAGAATCTTTCCTCGACGAAATGAACAGAAGATAAATGAAAGCTCCCTAACCGAAGGGAGCTTTTTCATTCATGATCAGTGAATGTAAGGGGATGCTAAGAACAGGCAATGGAGGTAATTGATGATGCTGAGTGAACATTCCAATGTGATTTTATTGAAAGAAATCGCGGAATTGCTGAACGAAGAAACCGATTTGAAAAAAATGCTGGATGGAGCGGTGCAGAAATTATTGCAGGGATCCAATTTTGAAACGGCTTGGATTTTCTTCATCGACGAAAAGGGCAAGCATCAGTTGGTGGCTCAGGCGAACCTTCCGGAGGAACTTGCAGAAAATGATTGTCGCCATCTTCAAAAAGGCGGTTGCTGGTGTGTATCGAGGTATCATCATGGAGAATTGAAAAAAGCATCGAATATTATCGAGTGCCAGCGCATCGAAAAGAGCGCGATGATCGAAAATGCCAGAAGCCATGGCGGAATCACGCATCATGCAACGGTGCCTCTGCAGTCGGGAGAAGAGAAATTCGGATTGCTGAATATCGCAGCACCCAATACGGTGCGTTTTTCCCAGGATGAACTGGCGCT
>DATHVY010000153.1:0-10091 GCA_035461045.1 Planococcus sp. (in: firmicutes) | reverse complement strand
CATATGATACTTATCAAGAGAGACCGAGGGAAAAGGCCCTGTGACGTCCGGCAACCCCCTGATTCAGGGAAGGTGCCAAATCCTTCAAGGCTGAAAAGTCTTGATAGATAAGTCGGAAAATTAATTTTCGATGCCTCTTTCTTGATGAAAGGGGCATCTTTTATTTGTCTGGAGGCAGCCATGATACAAATTGAGAACCTAACAAAAAACTACACAACCAAACATGGCACCATCGTCGGCGTGGACAATGTCTCGCTAAGCATTGGAGAAGGGGAGATCTTCGGGATTGTCGGTTATTCAGGTGCCGGAAAAAGTTCGTTGATCCGCTGCATCAACTTGTTGGAACGCCCGACATCTGGCAGTGTGCTGATCGATGGCAAAGAACTCACCAAAATGAATCGGACTCAGCTCCGTAAAGCGCGGTTGAAGATCGGCATGATCTTCCAGCATTTCTACTTGATCAGCCAAAAGACGGTCTATGAGAACATAGCCTTTGCGCTGAGAGCGGCAGGGATGAGCAATCAAAACATCAAAATTCGTGTGGAAGAGCTGCTTGACATGGTCGGCTTGACCGAGAAGCGGGATGTCTACCCGGCCCAGCTTAGCGGGGGCCAAAAACAGCGAGTGGGGATTGCCCGTGCGCTTGCCAACGAACCGGCTGTTCTGCTGTGCGATGAGGCCACTTCCGCACTTGATCCAAACACCACGCTATCCATCCTGCGTTTGCTGAAGGAAATCAATCGGAAGCTGAACATCACCATCGTGCTGATTACACACGAGATGAACGTCGTCAAAGAAATTTGCGACCGCATGGCAATCATGCAGGGAGGACTGGTGATTGAAGAAGGACAAGTTTACGATATTTTCGCCAGCCCCGAAAAAGATTTGACGAAGGAGTTTATTTCGAGCGTGGTGTCGTTCCATGTTCCGGAAGAAATATTGAAGACCTGCACCGGCACTCTTGTGAAAGTCCTATTCAAAGGAGGCGTCGCTGGTGAAGGAGTGATTTCGGATACGCTTCAAAGGCATCCGATCAAAGGCAACTTTCTCCACGGCGCCATCGAGTATATCCAGGAAAAGCCTCTGGGGATTTTCGTGATGGAACTGAAAGGAACTGATGCGGACATCAGAGAAGCGCTGAATTATATGGAAAGCCGTTCAGCGATTGTGGAGGTGATGAGAGATGGGAATTGAATGGGAAAGAATCATTGATCTCTGGCCGGAAATTCAAGCCTCATTTTTTCAAACGATGACCATGATCGGCATTTCGTTTTCAGTAGCACTGATTCTCGGATTGCCGCTTGGCATTCTCCTGTTCGTGACCGATAAAGGGCTGTTCTGGGAAAACCGGCCGGTTAAATCCGTTCTTGGCTTTTTCATCAACATTGTCCGGTCGATTCCGTTCATCATCTTGTTGGTGGCTTTGATTCCACTGACACGGGCGATTACTGGAACGACGATTGGACCGATTGCCGCGAGCGTTTCGCTGTCAGTGGCGGCCATCCCGTTTTTTGCGAGGATTGTGGAAACGTCTCTGCGCGAGATCAATAAAGGAGTCATCGAAGCGGCCATCGCGGTTGGCGCGACACCGTGGATGATCATCAAAGATGTTCTGTTGCCGGAAGCAAAGTCCTCAATTATACAAGGCGTGACACTGACCATCATCAGCCTCATTGCCTATTCGGCGATGGCCGGTGTGGTCGGGGGAGGCGGAATCGGGGATTTGGCGATTCGCTTCGGGTATTACCGATACGACAATACGATCATGCTGGTGACCATCATCATTTTGATCGTGCTCGTTCAATTAATACAGTTTGTGGGCGACTATACAGCCAAAGCAATCGATAAAAGATAAGGGGAGACTAACATGAAGAAATTCACACTGATTTTAGCGGTAGCCGCATTAACGCTCGCGGCATGCGGTACGGACGAAGAAACTGCAGGTTCGAATGGGGAAGAATCGAAAGAAGTGACACTCGGTGCAACCGCAGGCCCTTATAGCGATATGCTGAGTCAAGCGATTGTTCCTGGTCTGGAAGAAAAAGGATACACGGTCGAAGTGGTTGAATTCAGTGATTACATTCAGCCGAACATTGCACTCGATGGCGGTGACATCGATGCCAACCTGTTCCAGCACACCGTGTATTTGGAGAATTTCGAAGAAGAAAACAATATGGATCTGACAGCGTTGATCTCTGTACCGACGGCGCCGATGGGCATCTATTCCAATATTTTCGAGTCGCTTGATGAAATTGAAGACGGTGCGACGATGGCCATTCCAAATGATCCTGTGAACGCGGCCCGTGCATTTTTGATTTTGGAAAATAACGGCCTTGTGGAACTGGACCCGGATGCAGAAGTGTTGCAGGTTTCAGAAAGAGATGTAATCGTTAATGAAAAAAACCTGGTCTTTCAACCGATTGAAGCGGGCCAACTGCCGCGCGCAGTGGACGGTTCTGATTTAGCGGCTGTTCCCGGCAATTTCGCACTGTCCGCAAATATGGATTTGCTTGACGCCCTCGTATTGGAAGATATGCCTGACCAATATCGGAATGTCGTGGCAGTGACTGCTGAAAACGAAGACAGTGAATTTGCAGCGGATCTTGTGGAAGTCGTAGAATCAGATGAATTCGAAGCGATGATCGATGAGCAATTCGAAGGATTTGGCAAGCCGGCATGGATGGCCGAATAATAACATCCAAGTGCCGCTCCAGTATAAACTGGAGCGGTTTTTATGATAAAATCGATTGAAATACGCGGCCGGGAACTGTTCGGCACAATAAGGAGTGGTAAAAGATGGCGACTCACAGTTTTCATTTAAAAGCCGAATGGCCAGGCCTTCGGAATGATGTAGGAGAGATTGAATCAGGAAATTTGAAGACGCAAGTATCCATCCCGCCAGAAATGGATGGGCCCGGTATCGGGACCAATCCGGATGAAATGCTGCTGGGAGCGGCAGCCACTTGTTATATCATTACGCTTGCAGCAATGCTGGAACGGAGCAAACTGGAAAAAGAATCACTTTCGATGGAGTCGGAAGGCATCGTTGAAGTTGTGAATGGCGTGATCACTTATAAAAAAATTATCCATAAGCCGACCCTTTTACTGAAAGCGGATGCGACTGAAAAAGAACTCGCACTGGCTCAAAAGCTTGCTGAGAAGGCAGAGTCCTCATGCATGATCAGCCGGGCGATTAAAGGTAACGTAGCGTTGGAGTTGCAGGCGCATATCCATACAGCCGAAAAAACACTATAAAATAGATGAAGCCTCCATTCGCCCTGACGAATTGGAGGCTGTTTCTATGAATGGAAAGTATTCAGAAAATTTGATATATTATTGAAATCAAATTCCCAATACGGTAAAGTTACTGTTATAAGAACCTTTACATAAAGGGAGGAAGCGGGTGTTTTGGGGTCTTGCAAGACTTCCCCTCCTTTAGAAGGAAGAAAACAGTTGGGTCAACAGTTTCAGTTGATAAGGGGATGCCATATGGAAAAAATCAATGTACTAGTCACCGGGATAGGTGGCCCTACAGCACAAGGAGTTTTACGGGGGTTGCAGGAAAAGGGCAATGTGTTTGCTGTGGGAGCGGACAGAAGAGAAATCACATCAGGAAATCAGTTTTGTGATAAAACTTATCAAATTCCTCGCTATACCGATACAGACGCGTATAAAAATGCGATTATAAGCATTATAAAGAATGAAAATATTCATGCTATATTTCCATCGCTCCATGAGGAAATCGAGATATTTAAGCAGTTCAGGCATGAATTGGCTATCCCGGTGGCCTTGCCGGTGAGTTCACAATTTGATGTAATGACGGACAAGGAAAAAGTCTATGAATTTCTTGCCGAAAAAGGATTGCAATCATACATACCGAACTATGCAGGCTTTTCACGAACAGAAGATCTCAGGGCGATTAAAGCCGATTCGTTTAAGGACGCTGAAAGAATGGTGGTCAAGCAGGTCAATGGTTATGGATCACTCGGATTCGCCATATTGACAGATCGCCCGGCGTATTTGGAAGCATTAAAAAAAGGTGAGAAGAAAGTGGTCAATCTGGATGACTATTTGGATATCCCTTCCGAAGAGCGAAGAATCGCAATGGATTATCTGGACGGAACCGAATTTAGCGTAGATCTATTTCTTGACGAAGGAAAAGTGGTCGTCGCTGTTCCGAGAGAACGCACGGGGGTGTCAAGTGGCATCGTGTTGGACGGCAAGGTTGTTTATAATGAAGAATTAATCCGTGCTGCCACTGAGGTGGCGGAAGCACTTGCCGAAGGTGGATTCCTGAATCTGCAGTTTATGACAACAGACAATGGGTATAAACTGACGGATGTGAATGCACGTTTTTGCGGAAGCCAAGTGATGAGCTTGGGGGCAGGAGTGAACTTTCCCTATTTATTTCTTCAATACACCGTGCTCGGAGAAAAAGAGCGTCCTGTGCCCCGGTGGAATACCCGGATGATCCGATTCCGTGATCATTTTTTTATTTATGAGGACTAAAACTGAGTGAAGCCGCAAGCCGTTTTTCACTGCAGAATCTTATGGTAATCGAGATGAAACATATATGAAAAAAGCTGTCATTCTAATTATGGTCCTGACGATATTCTCTAAATTCATCGGCTTTTTCCGGGATGTGACCCTGTCCTACTTCTACGGAGCATCTGGCATCAGCGATGCATACCTTATATCGCTCGTGATACCTACGGTTATATTCGGTTTTGTGGCGACGGGAATTTCGACAGGATATATCCCCATGTTCAGCAGGATAGAAGCAAAGCATGGGGAAGAAAGAAGTAAGTCGTACACCAATAATCTTATCAATATATTGATTGTTTTTTGCACATTCATCGTTCTTTTGGGCCTGATCTTCACAGAATTTCTGGTAAGAATTTTTGCCAGCGGGTTTGAAGGGGAGACCTTGCAGCTTGCGGTCACGTTTACCCGCATCTCCATCGTTGGCATTTATTTTACGATGATTATCCGGATTCTCAGTGGTTATTTGAACCTCAAGAAATATTATGTGATCCCAACGCTGATCGGGCTTCCGTTGAACATTGTCCTGATTCTCGCTATTGTGCTGAGTGCCCGGTACGACTTTGTGCTGCTGCTAGCTATCGGCAACGTCGTGGCCGTTGTTGTCCAGTTTCTCATCCTGCTTTACTTTTCCTTTAAAAAAGGGTTTGCTTATCGCTTTGTCTTCGATATAAAGGATGAATATATCCGGAATATGGTGATCCTGGCCATTCCGGTAATTCTTGGGTCATCGGTCAACCAGCTCAACAAACTTGTCGACCGGACACTGGCCTCCCAGATTATAGAGGGCGGAATTTCAGCACTGAACTATGCCAATACCTTAAATCTCTTCGTTCAAGGGGTATTCGTGGTGTCGATTTCAACCGTCATGTATCCGCTCATCTCGAAAATGGCTTCCCAAGGAAATATTACTGGGTTAAAGCGCTCACTTTCCCAGTCGATTGTCGGCATCAATCTGCTGGTCGTACCGGCAACCATCGGCTCGTTGTTTTTTGCCACCCCAATTGTGGAATTGCTTTTTGGCCGGGGAGCTTTTGACAGCCAGGCTGTTGCGTTGACCTCTTCCGCCTTTTTCTTCTACTCAATCGGGATGGTGGGCTATGGGCTAAGGGAAGTTCTATCCAGAGCATTCTACTCCCTTCAGGACACGAAAACACCGATGATTAACGGAGCTATCGCGATGGCGTTGAACATTGTCCTGAACTTGATCCTGTCCAGGTATCTCGGGATTGGGGGACTTGCGCTGGCGACGAGCATTGCCGCTTTGTTTGGAACGGCACTGCTTTTCTACAGCTTGCGAAAGAAAATAGGGCCACTGGATACGAAGGGCATTGCAAGTTCATTTGCCAAAATTCTTACCGCTTCGTTAGTGATGGGCGCCACGGCCAAACTGTTTTACAACTATGCACTGCCAGTTGCCGGCTCGTCCTCTTCGCTGATTGCCGCTGTCGCTCTTGCGGTTGTCATCTATGCATTGCTCGTGTATGCGATGAAACTCGAGGATATGGAAGCTATCATAAAAGGAATCAAAGACAAATTGAAGAGAAAATAACCGCCACTTCCTTAATTTGGAGGTGGTTTTATTTGGTTAATAGGTAATAAGGCTTGTCAAAAAGTAGTCATTAAGTCTTTAAATGTGAAAATTTGTTAATTCTTTATTACTCTTTTAAAAGAATTAAAAGGATTTGAAGGAAGATAAAAGAAAAGAAGTTAGTGAAGCGAAAATTCGGAAGAACGGAGGGTGTGGCTTAAATAACCGGGAAAGTGAAAAAAAGAGAAAAATAGAGCAGGGAGTGGAAGGTTGATGAAAAAAGTGAATGTGGCTAAAACGACTGAAAAGAATTCGATCCGTAAGAAAATGGTAAGCCTGACCATAGCCGGAGCATTGGTGTTGAGCGCATCTCCGTTTTTATCTCCGGTAGTTGGAGCTGTAGGGAACGGTCCAAATTACGGAGGGAATGAAACAATCAACACATCTATTTTGACTACTTATGATGAAATGGCAGGATTTTTACAGAAACAGGAAGCAAAGCAACAAAATATGGAGCTTGAAGTAATTGGCCAAAGCGTTAAAGGCCGGGACCTGTATCTTGTTAAATATATAACTAATCCTGACAATCCAACGATTCTTTTTCTCACCCAACAACATGGAAACGAACAGTTGACGACTGAAGGTTCGCTTGAATTCATCAAGCATCTTGGTTCAGGGAAAATGAAAGGAGTGGCGGATGGAGTCAATATCCTGATTGTTCCGATGCTCAATCCGGATGGGGCAATGGGCGATGTGAACTTTTCGTTGGATGACTATGTAGCGAAAGGTGACCGGAACCTGACGAGACTGAATGCAAATGGCATTGATTTGAACCGCGATCACATTACAAAAATTCAGCCGGAGACCAAAGCGTTCCATGAAAACGTGTTGAGCAAATACGAGGTTGACTATATGATTGATTTACACCATCAAGGAACTCAAAGTGAGCGTGACGGAGAGCTGGTATCCGGTTCGATTCTGTATCCGACCACACCGAACGTCGACCCGGATGTCCTGCTCAAATCCAAACAGCTTGGAGCTGTAGTATTTGATGCCATCGATTCCAAAGGATGGGGACACTTGGGCAAATACAATGGCGGAAATGCAGAAACCATCAGCCGAAATGGAATAGCAGTAGAATACGGAATTTCAACGTTATTATTCGAAATGCGCGGCATGTCGGACCATTTTTATGAGTCTTATGTGCTGGGACAAAAGAGTAATGGCTATTTGATTAAGCAAACCATTACAACTCTGGATGCCACGGTGCGTGCGATTGCTGACGACTCAATTGCCGACGCGGATATTTCCTTCTGGGATACGCTTGCTTACCAACAGAATCGCACATCAGAGTGATGTTCTGAAAAAGAAAAATCATGCCAGATGCGGATAAATCCGCATCTGGCATTTTTTTGTCTCTTAGGGGTGTGTAAGAAAGTTTCTTTCTCCATACTTTTTCAAATGTGATAGACTACGGATAACAAAATGAATATAGGAGAGCAAAACATGCGAAATCTGTCGCTGGAAACAAAGATCATTCTATTGAGCACGTCACTCATTCTTCTGATAACCGCCACATTCAGTGCCATTTTGAGCTATGAAGAAATGACGGAAACGAAAGAGGCGATCGGACTACGCGCCTTAGAAACCGCCATTGCCGTTTCCATCATTCCGAGCATAGTGGAAGCGATGGACGATGAAAATCCGGAACTGATCATCCAGCCTTTGGCAGAATCTTTGAAAACGCAAGTGGACGCGGAATTCATCGTAGTTGGGAACACGGAAAGCATCCGCTATTCTCACCCGAACCCTGATCTTATCGGGCAAAAGATGGTAGGTGGCGACAACGACCGAGCTTTGCTTCGCGGAGAATTCTACATTTCGGAAGCGACGGGCTCGTTAGGACCTAGCCTAAGGGCCAAAGCTCCGATTTATAATAATGAGGGGCAAGTGATCGGCGTGGTTTCAGTTGGTTATTTGATGACGGAAATCCAGCAAATCATTGTCGGCAATGTGATGCAGGTAATTACTTTTGCGATGTTGGCTTTGGCGATCGGGGTTATCGGCAGTATTCTTCTTGCGAAAAACATCCGTAAAGAAACGATGGGTCTTGAACCTCGTGAAATTGCCGCTTTGTATCGGGACAGGGAAGCGCTGCTTTCTTCCATAGTGGAGGGAGTGGTGGCGATCGACAGCGACGGACGGATCACAGCGATCAATCAATCGGCCGAAAAAATATTGAACCTGAACCAGTCTTCCATTAACGCCAATATTGAAGAAGTGATACCCGAGTCGAGAATGATTGAAGCGCTGCAATCGACAGAAACCCTGCGAAACGAAGAACTGTTGATCGGCGACAAATTACTGATCATCAATCGCACGCGCATTGAACATGATGGAGAAATTGTCGGCGTTGTATCGACCTTCCGTGAGAAAACAGAAATACAGGAAGTGCTGAAAACCTTATCGGAAATTCAGCAGTATTCCGAAGGCCTGAGGGCACAAACCCATGAGTATTCCAATAAACTATATGCCATTTCCGGACTGCTTCAGTTGGGGCAAGCAGCTGAAGCTGTGGACCTGATCCAAAAAGAAACGAAATTCCACGAGCAGCAAACAAAATACATGCTGGACCATATTCAGGACAAGAAAGTCCAGGCGATCCTACTGGGTAAAATGGGCAAAGCCTCTGAAAACAAAGTCAAACTGGTCATCGACGAAAACAGTTCCTTGAATGCTTTGCCGGAGCACGTCGACATTGCCAAAGTCATCCACATACTTGGCAACTTAATTGACAACGCCATTGAAGAAGTAGCGGATAAAGCCCACAAAGAAGTCACTTTCTTTGTGACAGATGTGGGGAATGACTTGATAATGGAAGTCGTAGACACTGGTGGTGGGATTCATGAAGATGATATCGGAAATCTTTTCGATATTGGCTATTCCAAAAAAACAGGGAAAAAGGACCGGGGATATGGGTTGTCGATTGTAAAAAGGGCCGTGGAAGATTTAAAGGGAACAATTGAAGTGGATTCTAAACTTGATCAAGGAACCATCTTTACGGTCTTTCTGCCGAAACAGATTATGGGGGTGGAATAATGTTGCGCATCTTGATTGCAGAAGATGATTTCCGGGTGGCTGATATTCATGAGCAATTTCTAAAAAAGATCAATCATATCAAGTTGGTCGATAAAACGGTCAACTGCAAGGGAACGCTCCAATCTGTAAAGAAAAACAAGCCGGATCTGGTCATCCTGGACAACTATATGCCGGACGGACTGGGGATCGACTTGATTGAAGAGATACGGAGGATCCATCCCCGTACGGATGTGATCCTGGTATCCGCAGCCACAGAAAAGGATTACATTGAAACCGCCATCCGCAGAGGAGTAAAAGGCATCATTATCAAGCCGGCGACCTTGGAGCGCTTTGTTGCTGTAATTGAAAAATACATGAAAGATAGAGAAACGATGGATCAAAAGGACATCGTGGACCAGGCGTTTTTGGATGATTATTTTGGAGTCACGCCAACAGAGAAAACTACGGAAGTGGCAAAAGGAATCGACCCGCTGACGTTGCAAAAGGTGAAGAACATCTTAATCGGACTGGGAACCGGCATTACCGCAGAAAAGATGGGCGAACAAATGGGAGCCTCCCGAACCACCGCCCGCAGATACCTGGAGTTTCTCGTATCCATCGACGAATGCTACGCGGAACTCGGCTACGGCATCGTGGGAAGGCCTGAAAGACATTATTTCTTGAAGAAAAGCTGATCCAACAGGGTCAGCTTTTTTTTGATGGATAAAAAAGTATAGCTTTTTTAGTTTAAAGGTTCCTGATAGGAGAATAAGCCTGTCGGAGCTGAACGGGCGCTTCAGCTTTTCTTTT
Organism: Planococcus sp. (in: firmicutes); assembly: GCA_035461045.1. Taxonomy (GTDB): domain Bacteria; phylum Bacillota; class Bacilli; order Bacillales_A; family Planococcaceae; genus Planococcus. The sequence goes on along the minus strand of DATHVY010000153.1, from coordinate 130 downwards.
GTGAACTTTATGAACAAAAAGGTTATTAAATTCATTATAGAACTTATTTTGTAAACGGTTACATTCTGAAAATTCGAAGTTATACTTCTTTTAACAACAAACGCAATCAATTATAAGGGGGAAACGAAAT
>DATHVY010000152.1:0-3429 GCA_035461045.1 Planococcus sp. (in: firmicutes) | reverse complement strand
ATGGCTAGCTCCTTCCGTACACTGAACTTAGAGTCATCATGATCACCGTGATGCGGGTGAGCACTGACACTCGACATGGCAGACAGACTGAGAAACGCGATCATCAGGGCAACGAGAAACTTTTTCATCGAACTCCCTCCTTGTAAAAATTTGTTATATGTAGTAAGGATTCGATGTATAATCAATGACTATTATAGACCTATTTATTGAAAAATCAATACTTTAAACTGAAAAATCAGATTATTTATTTACTTATATCTGCTGTTAAATGGCTAGAATCTTCTGCTTTGGGGGAAGCCTTTTAGTGGCGTTTTTCTATAAGATGTTGCAATTGATTGATATAATACAGGAATGTCAGAAAATGCGATAAAGGAGAGAGACCCGTGAAACGTATTCACAGCAATATCCTGCAGTTCAGAGGGAGCCATTATGATTTCGGGCTGAAGCAAGGCGAATTGTTAACGAATTCGATGACACTCGACAATCGCAGAAAGCAGTGGAGAGTGAAAAGACCGCGATTTGAAATCGATGTAACCCAAACTCAAAAAGCTTTTCAGCAGTTTGCTCCGGGGATTTGGGAAGAGTTGAATGGGTTGCGGGACAGTTTGGAACTGCCGATGGAAGATGTGCTGCGTGATTTTGGCGGCTACCGCATTGATGCCCTTCCTTCGGGATGTTCCATTGTGACTGGGGATGACTTTATGGTGCGGAACTATGATTTCCATCCGCTGACATATGAAGGGCGCTTCAGCTTGTTTCAGCCGACGGATGGTGGCTATGCAATCATTGGTCCGACGTCGCGCATTATCGGTCGCATGGACGGTATGAATGAAAAAGGATTGGCGATGGGCTATAATTTTACGCATCGCAAAAAACCAGGGGACGGCTTTGTCTGCTATATGATCGGCCGGATCATTTTGGAAACGTGCGCAACGATTCAGGAGGCAGTGGCATTGGTGAAAGAAATCCCTCATCGCGGATCGTTCAGTTATGTCGTCATGGATCCTGGAGGCGAGACGTTCGTAATCGAAGCCAGTCCCAGAGCGGTCGATGTGCGGAAGACGAATGCCTGCACCAATCATTTTGAAACTCAAAGCCACGAAAACCGCAACTACCTAAAGGATTCCCATCAGCGTTTGGAAACAATCGGACAGCAGCAATCCGAAACAACCGATGCCCACAAAGCTTATCGATTGTTTAACGACATGGACAAAGGCGTGTTTTCAAAAGATTATAAGAGTTGGGCAGGGACCATCCACACATCAGTCTATTTTCCGAGAGACAAACAAATGTGGTTTTCCATCGGCGGCAACCAAAAACCGACTGTTTTCGACTTTGGCAATTGGCTCACAGGAAAGCAACTGGATGTCCGGAAAATTCACGGAGATGTCGACACCGACATCGGCTTTGCCCATTTGAATATAAATCACACCTTCCAATGAAAAAACAGCATCCACTTAACTGCGGATGCTGTTTTACATTTCAGCCATATGAACGAACGGCAGATGCGTGTCGATCCGGCCATTGATGCGCTTGGCGTACAACCGTTCACCTTGCAGCCATTTATCAAAATCCAGCATAAACGGCAGTCTGTCGGGGCCGATAGCGAATCCGACTTTCAAAGTTTGTGCTAAATAAGACGCCGTGTGCAGTGTGCCGGAAGCTGTCGTATACTTTTTCGAGAAAACGCCTTGATGAGAATCGTTCAGCAGCCTGAATGCGCTATAGGCATCCGTGATGGTATGCTGTCGGTCCATCATGGTCTGTTCTCTGCGCTTAGAGTCGTCCAGCTGATAGCGGTTTTCTTCGGTCAACAGTTCGAAATGGTTGGTCGAAATGGTGGAACTGCGAACTTGCACCGATCGCGGAGAAGCTTCCACCACGGCGGTTGTGCCGGTCGAATCCATCAGAACATAACTGAATGATCGCCGGTGAGGTAATTCTTTCAACAAGTCGACTGCTTCATCGATCGTCGCACATTTTTCGAGAATAAGGCGACCAACCATATTGCAAAGAAAGCCATCTTCGGAATTGCGCCGGTTGATGAAGTTATAGCCCATGACCAGCCCTTTTTCATTCATGCCATCTGTTCTGCCGGTGATTTGCATGGTTGGGCCTATCGTGGCATAACCACCATCTGTCGGCTGGTACAGGGCGAGTCGGCCTTCATAGCCTTGAGGGGCGCTGTCGTAGTTGCGGACCATATAATCGGATCCTGTGAAGATGGAGCAACCGCTGCGTGTGTATTCCAAATAGTAACCGCCAAACTCTTTGATGGCTTGCTGCATGTTCCACTCGAGTGCATCAGCCAGCCCCTCGATTTCCTCGAGAACAGCGGGAGCAAATGACGATAATAAATCGGTGACCGTTTGTTCGTTGGTCGTGAAATTCAGGTTTTTTGTTCCGAGAATTTTTTTTCGGTTCGGCAAAAGAATGGAATCCCTTAAAGCTTCTCCTTGCATATAACCGAAATCATAATGGCTGCCGCGATACTGGATGATGTCACTGTGAACTTGTTTCACTTTCCGATCCCTCTTTTTTTCTTGGAGTAAGAAAAGTTTACTGCGAAAGGCCGAAAATGAAAAAGAATATGCCTGAACCTTAAAGTACTCTGATTTCCGCGTCTCCGCCGTTGATGCCGGTGAACATTTTCGAGGCTGACGTCAACAGTTCCTGAGCGGAGTCACGTTCCATCGAAGGCCTCAAATAAAAGATGTGAAGTGCATTAGTTGTTCCTTCGGTAACAGCCGTTCTTTTGGAATCGACATAAGGGCTGCCGAACGGACCTTGCGCGTCTTTGGAAACGAGAATATTCGTCAGCGTATTGGTGCGGTTGTTGAGCCCTTCAAACTGATCTCCTTCGGTGCCGATGGCAATTTCCACATCGCCTTTGATTTGGTCGGTATCATAAAGGCCTAGCGGAATTTCATATTGAAGAGAAAGGAAGCTGTTCATATCGACACCGGAGTGGATAGGCGTCAAATAGTTCTGTTTGCGGATGCGGCGGAAAAGAGCTTCGGCAGAGGGGCGGTAGCGGTTGGAATCGGCCCCTAATGCTTTCCAGACGAGCTTCCATTCCAGGAGTCCGGGATAGTCGACAAGTTCTTTATCTTCCATATCAAAATAAAGCTGTTCCTGAAAAAGCTGAAGACGGCCTTTTAACATTTGAGGTGAATCGGAAACGGTGATATTGTTATAATGAATGATACCTATTTTAAAGTCGGGGAGAATCTCTTTAATTTTGGAGTCGATTGAAACATTCATCGCGATCTTCCTTTCAATATAGTAGATTTTCATTATCGTATCATAGTTTGAAGTGAGGGGTTATCGACATGAATCTTGACCAGTTCCAAAGGGACCTTGTTGCGTATGCCTCGGAAATCGGAATTGATAAAATCGGTTTTGCTTCGGCGGAGCCTTTTTATAATT
>DATHVY010000151.1:0-20991 GCA_035461045.1 Planococcus sp. (in: firmicutes) | reverse complement strand
GGATTAATCCTTGCATTCTTTTTTTGTTATTTATATACTCATATTAGTACCAAGTGCTAATAGCGGGCGGTGACATAGTGAGAAGGCCAAAAAAAGATCGTCAAAAAGCATTAAAACATTCCATCAAAGACAATCCGTTTGTAACCGATGAGGAACTTTCTGCCGAGTTTGATGTGAGCGTGCAAACCATCCGGCTGGACCGGATGGAGCTGTCTATTCCCGAATTGCGGGAGCGGATCAAGCACGTGGCTGTCAAAACGTTCGAAGATGAAGTGAAATCGTTGCCGATCGATGAAGTGATCGGGGAAATCATTGATATTGAATTGGACGAAAAAGCAATATCGATATTCGACGTTAAGCCGGAGCATGTATTCCAGCGCAATCAAATCGCCAGAGGGCATCATCTGTTTGCGCAGGCAAATTCCTTGGCCGTGGCGGTCATGAACGAAGAGTTGGCTCTGACAGTCAAATCAGAGCTTCAATTTTTGCGTCCTGTAACAGCAGGCCAACGGGTTGTAGCCAAAGCCCAAGTGATTGATCGAAACCAGGAAAAAAATCGGGCTTATGTCAAAGTTGTTAGTTCGGTGGAACAAGTAACCGTTTTTATCGGTACATTTGAAATGTACCGTACGACAGAGCAAAGTGAAGGTGAAACCAATGAAAATAGCAGTTGACGGCATGGGCGGCGATAATGCCCCAAAAGAAATCATCGAAGGCGTTTACAAAGCGCTCGATGAATTCAATGATATTTACATACAGTTATATGGACACGAAGAAAAAATGAAACCATTCCTTAAATCGCATGACCGCCTGGAAGTTATCCATTGTGAAGAAGTGATTGAAGCCGAAGATGATCCGGTTCGTTCAGTGCGGCGAAAAAAAGACGCTTCAATGGTCAGAATGGCGCAAGCAGTGAAAGATGGACAGGCTGATGCATGTGTGTCAGCAGGCAATACGGGTGCCTTGATGTCTGCCGGGCTGTTTATTGTCGGTCGCATCGACGGAGTTGACAGGCCTGCACTGGCCCCTACGCTGCCGACGATAGACCGGAAAGGTTTCCTCATGCTCGATATGGGGGCAAACGCGGAAGCCCGGCCGGAGCATTTGGTTCAGTATGCCATCATGGGCAGTATATATGCAGAGAAAGTCAGAGGAATTGAAAACCCGACCGTCGGATTGCTGAATATCGGCACGGAAGAGAAAAAAGGCAACGATTTGACTAAAGCTGCTTTTCCTTTGCTGAAGGAAGCACCGGTCAATTTTGTCGGCAATGTTGAATCCCGTGATCTTCTGAACGGAGTGGCGGACGTTATCGTGACCGACGGCTTTACCGGCAACATGGTTTTGAAGACGATTGAGGGAACCGCGATGAATGTTTTTGCGATGATCAAGGATGTTTTCATGTCTTCCGCCAAAACGAAAGTTGCCGCCTTTCTGGTGAAAGATGATCTGAAAGGATTAAAAGGCATGCTCGATTACACGGAGTATGGTGGAGCGGGATTGTTCGGTTTGAACGCCCCGGTCATCAAGGCACATGGCTCTTCAAATGCCAATGCCCTGTTCAATGCGATTCGGCAGGCGCGGACCATGGTGGAATTTGATGTGGTCGGAAAAATTCACAGCACATTGAAAAAGGAGAACAATCATGACTAAAATTGCATTTATCTACCCCGGACAAGGATCCCAGACTGTCGGCATGGGTGAGAGCTTTTTAACGGACGATACGAGCCGCGAATTCTTTAACAGCGCAGATGAAGTGCTTGGATTGGAATTGTCTAAACTGATGCTGGAAGGGCCGCAGGAAGAGTTGACTATGACTTATCACGCGCAACCTGCACTTTTGACCGTTAGTGCGATGATCACTGAGCGTCTTAATCGTGCAGGGATTTACCCGGACTTCACAGCGGGTCACAGCTTGGGAGAATACAGCGCGCTCGTGGCTTCCGAAGTAATGACCTTTGAAAATGCGGTGAGCATTGTCCATAATCGAGGTTTATTCATGAACGAAGCTGTTCCGGCAGGAGAAGGTGCGATGGCGGCGATTCTTGGAATGGACAGCAAGGATCTCCAAAAGGTCACTGATGCAGTGACTGACAGCACAGGAGTTGTTCAATTGGCGAACTTAAACTGCCCTGGGCAAATCGTCATTTCCGGAACGAAAGAAGGCGTCCATAAAGCATGTGAGGAAGCCAAGGCAAACGGAGCAAAACGGGCGATTCCATTGGATGTCAGTGGACCGTTCCATTCGGAACTCATGAGGCCGGCGTCACAGCATTTGTCCGAAGTTCTTAGCAAAGCGTTTCTTGAAGACGCTAAAATACCGGTCATCTCAAACGTGAAAGCCGAACCGGAAACCAATGCGGCACAAATTCAAGATTTGCTCGTAAGGCAGCTTTACTCCCCGGTTTTGTGGGAGCAGTCTGTTCGGCAGTTGATCGATCTCGGTGTAACCGTGTTCGTAGAGATCGGACCTGGAAAAGTATTGAGCGGACTCGTGAAGAAAATTGATCGTTCTGTGAAAACATTGCCGGTTTATGATCTGGATAGTTTTGAAAAAGTGGTAGAGGAGTTGTCCGAATGAGTAAGTTTGAAGGGAAAACAGCAATAGTGACGGGTGCCTCGAGGGGCATCGGAGCTGAAATCGCCAAACAATTGGCAAGTCAAGGCGCAAAAGTCGTTGTGAATTACAGCGGAAGCCAGGCCAAAGCCGAAGCAGTTGTTGAAGAGATTCAGCAAGCTGGTGGAAAAGCGATTGCATTCAAGGCGAATGTAGCAGATGCGGTTGCGGTGAAATCGATGGTCGACGAAGCGATTAAAAATTTCGGATCGGTGGATATCCTGGTAAACAATGCTGGAATCACCCGAGATAACTTGATGATGCGCATGAAGGATGATGAATGGGACGATGTGATCAACATCAACTTGAAAGGGGTTTTCATCTGCACAAAAGCGGTGACGAGACAGATGATGAAACAGCGCTCAGGTCGAATCGTCAACGTGGCATCCATTGTCGGTGTCATGGGCAATGCGGGCCAAGCCAATTACGTAGCTTCAAAAGCCGGTGTGATTGGGTTGACGAAAACCACGGCTAGAGAACTGTCCAGCCGTGGAATCACAGCAAATGCTGTGGCGCCTGGATTCATTACTACAGATATGACAGACAAACTGAGTGATGATGTCCAAAAAGCGATGCTCGATCAGATTCCGCTCGGCCGCTTCGGTGAACCGGGCGACGTTGCGAAAGCGGTGCTGTTCCTGGCATCGGATGAAGCTTCCTATATGACGGGGCAAACACTTCATTTGGATGGCGGCATGGTCATGTAAGAAGATTTTTTGTATACTGATTTGAGGGGAGGTGACGACATTGTCAACAGTATTAGAGCGTGTAACGAAAGTAATCGTGGATCGTCTTGGTGTGGAAGAAAGCGAAGTGAAACCTGAAGCTTCATTCACAGGAGATCTTGGGGCGGATTCATTGGATGTAGTTGAATTGGTTATGGAATTAGAAGATGAATTCGATATGGAAATTTCTGATGAAGATGCAGAAAGCATGTCAACAGTAGGCGACGCAGTAACATATATCGAGAAAAAACAAGCGTAGGCTTTATAAAAACGTCCATACAAAAATTTGGCGCACAAATGCTTTTATTATAAGCGTTTGTGCGCCAATTCTCTTTTTGCACTATCCTTGGAAACAAGGTAAAATTGACTGGAGAACGTTGAAGAAAGGCAGATTAGCGATGGCGAATAAAAAAAATGTAAAACCGCAAAAGCCCGGCCAGCTGAAAGACAGCGTTAAAGCGGCTTTTGAGGAACTTCAAAAAGAGTTGAAAGTGAATTTCAAACAAACGGAGCTTCTTTATCAAGCTTTTATCCATTCATCCTATGTGAATGAGCATCGAAAAAGATTCTTTACGGACAATGAACGCCTTGAGTTTTTAGGAGATGCAGTATTGGAACTATCCGTCTCCCATTATCTGTTTATGAAATATCCGAACATGAGCGAAGGTGAATTGACGAAACTGCGGGCATCGATTGTCTGTGAGCCTTCACTGGTGATATTTGCCAATGAATTGAATTTCGGCAAATATATTCTTCTTGGCAAAGGAGAAGAATTGACCGGAGGAAGAACACGTCCTGCTTTGTTGGCGGATGTGTTTGAATCATTCGTCGGAGCTTTATATTTAGATCAGGGTCTGGAATCCGTTGTGTCCTTTTTGGAAGTCGTTCTTTTTCCAAAAGTGGAAATCGGTGCTTTTTCGCATGTGATGGATTACAAGAGCCAATTGCAGGAATTGGTGCAGCAAAAGAATAACGGTTCGTTAGTTTACGAAATCATCGATGAAATAGGGCCTGCGCACAGCAGGACATTCATCACCCGGGTTTCATTGGGGGACCGTGAAATTGGAGTCGGAAACGGCAAATCGAAGAAAGAAGCGGAACAGCAGGCGGCCCAGCTGGCAATCCGTAAATTGCAGGAAGTGGCGGAGGAGTAGCAATGTTTTTAAAAAGGTTGGAAGTAATGGGGTTCAAGTCGTTTGCCGATCGTGTCGGAATTGACTTTGTCCCTGGTGTCACCGCTGTTGTTGGTCCAAATGGAAGCGGTAAAAGCAATGTAACGGACGCCATCCGCTGGGTATTGGGTGAACAATCGGCCAAATCACTGCGCGGGGCGAAAATGGAAGATGTGATTTTCGCGGGCAGCGACTCCAGGAAAGCGCTGAACTTTGCGGAGGTAACGTTAATACTCGATAATGCGGATGGGCGTGTCCCTCTCGATTACAGTGAAGTCAGTGTAACGAGAAGGGTTTTTCGAAGTGGGGAAAGTGCGTACCAGCTGAACAAACAAAACTGTCGACTAAAAGATATCACTGATCTGTTCATGGATTCCGGTCTCGGCAAAGAGGCTTTTTCAATCATTTCCCAAGGACGGGTCGATGAAATTTTAAACAGCAAAGCAGAAGAACGCCGCTCGATTTTCGAAGAAGCAGCAGGTGTCTTAAAATACAAACAGCGCAAGAAAAAAGCGGAAAGCAAATTGAACGAAACGGAAGAGAATTTAAACCGCGTGCTGGATATTCTGCATGAACTGGACAGCCGTATGGAGCCGTTGGAGATTCAGGCTTCCACGGCCCGTGATTATCTGGAAATGAGTGCTCAGCTGAAAGATGCAGACATTGCGCTATTGGCTTTTGATGTGACAAATTTGGAACTTGAGCTCGAGCGGCTGACTTTGGATGCCAATAGCCATAGCGAGAAAGAACAGCAATTGGCCATTGAAATCGAGGGGAAAGAGCAGTCGACATCATCTCTTCGAAAAGAATTGTCCAAGCTGGACCTGAAGATCGATGATTCCCAAAATGGTCTGGTGGAAGCGAGCGCTGAGACCGAGAAGTGGGAAGGCCGAAAGATGTTGATGTTTGAGAAAAAGCACAACGCTGATCGTCAAGCCCAGCAGCTCCGGGAGAACCTCGAAGCGGAGCAAGCCGAAAACCAAATATTGTATAAAAAACATAGCGAGCAAGTCGCATTGCTGGAAATCCGGAAACGGGAGCAGCAGGCGATCCGCGCTGCCATCAAACAATTGGAGGAACAGTTGAACCTGTCTCCGGCAGACATCGAACAGGAAATTGAATCCCATAAATCGGTCTATATTGAATTGATGAACGAGCAGGCTAGCTTAAAAAACGAGTTGAAGAATATTGAGCTGCAAGAGCAGCAACTCTCCGAATCGAGCGGACGCATAGCCGATCAACAGTCGAACTTCAAAGTGGAAGTGGCCAAACTCGAAACTCAGCAAAAAGCGGCGGCTGAAAAATCCGGAAGGCTGAAAGAGCTGCTCGAGAAGAAGAGGTCTCAGTATCGGGAAACTGAGCAGGCTTTTCTTGAAGTGAAAAATTCTTTTGAAAGAAAGCAATCCATGCTGTTTCAGGCTTACCAATCTCAAAAACAATTAAGTGCTAGGGTAGAGACGCTCCAGGAGCTGGAAGCGGATTTTTCCGGTTTTTTCCAAGGTGTTCGTGAAGTCCTTGTCGCGCGTGATAAAGGGGAACTTTCCGGAATCATTGGAGCCGTAGCGGAGATCACCCAAGTGGAGCAATCCTACGCAAAAGCAATCGAAACAGCACTCGGAGCATCCAGTCAACACATCATCACAGAAAATGAACAGAATGCCCGGGAAGCCATCGAATTTTTGCGAAAAAAAAGGGCAGGTCGTTCTACTTTCTTGCCGATGTCAGTCATGAAATCCCGGAAAATTTCCGGCCAGGCAATCGACTCGTTCCGATCTCACCCTTCATATGTCGACATGGCCCATCAACTGGTCTCTTTTGATCCCTCTTACCGGATGATCGTGGAAAACCTGTTGGGAAATGTCATTATTGCCAAAGACTTAAAAGGGGCTTCTGCCATTTCAAAACTGACTGGAAGCCGATACCGGGTTGTCACGCTTGATGGCGACATCGTAAATGCCGGAGGATCAATGACCGGTGGAGCGAACAAATCCCAGGCATCGTTCTTCACGAGAAAAGCGGAGTTGGAACAGTTGATTATCCAGTCCGCTGAACTGGCGAAAACCATCACCAAAGCAGAAAAATCAGTGAAGCAAGAGCAACTTCGTGTAAATGAACTGGAGCAAAACCTTGGGGAACTTAGAACTTCCGGTGAGCATCTCAGAATCGAAGAGTCAGAACAGGCCATGGCTTTGCGTGAAGTGGAAGCTGTGTTGAAGACGGCGAAGGATCGTTTTGGACTGTTCCAAGCCGAACAGAAAAACAAGGAAGTGGATCTGTCGTCCATATCCGGCCGCAAACAAGAAGCCGCTGATAGGCTCGGTAAGATTGATACAGAACTTCAGGGGATTTCCTCCGAAATTGACGGGCTAAATCAATTCAAGCAGCAGAATGAAACGGCGCGCGATCAAATCCTCGCTGGCCTGGCAGATCAAAAATCCGAGCTGGCTGTTATGAAGGAACGCGTTGCCCAGTTGCTGCTAAGCGAATCTGATTTGCTGGAACGAAAAGAGAAAAGCGACTTGAAATTGCAGGAACAACGAATAGAATTGGAATGGATCGAATCGGAAGAAGCCGCAAAAGTTTATTCGGACGAAGAAATTATCGAACAGATCCAAAAATGGTCCGAACAGAAAAAGGCATTGGTTGAGACGATCCGGGCGACAAAGCAGCAAAGAAGTGATCAGCAGGAAGAGTTGAATTCATTAACGGAAAAGCTCAAAGAGCAACAGCGGATTCATCGCGGATTTATTGAAGCCATCCGCATCTGTGAAGTGAAATCAACCCGTGCCGAGGTCCAAATCCAAAGCCTTGTTTCCCAACTTGAAGAGCATTATCATATGTCCATCGATGAAGCGAAAGAGTTCCAATTGACCGATGAAGAAGCCACAGTTCGAAAAAGCGTGAAATTGCTCAAACAATCGATCGAAGAACTTGGCACTGTGAATATTGGCGCCATCCAGGAGTTTGAACATGTTTCCGAGCGCCACAGTTTCCTGACAGAACAGCGGGATGACCTGAACGAGGCCAAAGAAACATTAAGAACTGTGATCAGTGAGATGGACGGGGAAATGACAAGTAGGTTTGATGAAACATTTCATGCCATCCGTACCCAGTTCCAGCGGGTTTTCAAAGAACTCTTTGGTGGAGGGGCTGCGGATCTTGTTCTCACCGACCCGGATGATATGCTGATGACCGGAGTTGAAATCATCGCACAGCCACCTGGCAAAAAACTTCAGAATCTGAGTTTGTTATCAGGCGGGGAACGCGCATTGACCGCGATTGCATTGCTGTTTGCGATATTGAACATTCGCCCGGTGCCTTTCTGCGTGCTGGATGAAGTGGAAGCGGCATTAGACGAATCGAATGTTGTACGCTACAGTCAATACTTGAAAAAATTCAGCAAAGACACCCAGTTCATCGTAATCACTCATCGAAAAGGAACGATGGAAGGCGCCGATGTTCTGTATGGCATCACCATGCAGGAGTCCGGAATTTCAAAGTTGGTGTCAGTGAAACTGAAAGAAGAAATTTAAAGAGGAGTGTTTGAATGAGTTTCTTTAAAAAGCTGAAAGACCGTTTTTCCGGAAATCCGGAAGTCGAAGAATCGACCGAGAAATATAAAGAAGGGTTAACAAAAACCCGAACGGGCTTCACATCTAAAATCAACGACCTGGTCGCGCGGTATCGCAAAGTGGACGAGGATTTCTTTGAAGAACTGGAAGAAATTCTTTTGCAGGCGGACGTCGGATTTGAAACCGTCATGGATTTGATGGATGAGCTGCGTTACGAAGTTCAACGGAAAAACGTCAAAGATACTTCGAATGTCCAATCCGTCATTTCAGAAAAATTGGTGGAGATTTATCATGCCGGGGAAGAAGAAATCAACAGCATCAATTTCGTCGATGGCTTGACAGTGATTTTAATCGTAGGAGTCAATGGTGTGGGCAAAACCACAACCATCGGCAAACTTGCGCACCGGCTAAAAGGAGAAGGGAAATCCGTCCTATTGGCTGCCGGAGATACGTTCCGGGCTGGGGCTATCGAGCAGTTGGATGTATGGGGGCAGCGCGTCGGCGTTGACGTCATCAAACAAAGCGCGGGATCCGACCCTGCAGCCGTCATGTATGACGCAGTCCGGGCCGCCAAATCACGGGGTGTGGATGTGTTGATTTGTGACACAGCCGGACGCCTGCAGAACAAAGTCAACCTGATGAATGAACTCCAAAAAGTGCATCGTGTAATCTCCCGTGAAATTCCGGAAGCTCCGCATGAGGTCCTGCTCGTGCTCGATGCCACGACAGGCCAAAATGCGTTGATTCAGGCACAGACATTCAAAGACGTAACAGATGTCACCGGCATTGTTTTGACCAAGCTGGACGGCACCGCAAAAGGTGGTATTGTCCTTGCCATCCGCAATAAATTCAAAATACCGGTAAAATTTGTCGGTCTGGGTGAACAAATGGATGATTTGCAGGCTTTTGATGCACAAAAATATGTTTATGGTTTGTTTGCCGAAGGCCTGGACCAGGAAGAGCAACGGGAGCGCGAAGAAGACAAGTAAAATTACTTGACGCCCCTGTCCATTTTCAGTATGGTAGTGTGTAGAACAAGCGGGGTGAGCAGGAATGATGGGTTTGGAAAAAACAACACGCATGAATTATCTGTTCGACTTCTATCAGGAGCTGTTAACACCAAAACAACGCAGTTATATGATGCTGTATTATTTGGATGATCATTCTTTAGGGGAAATCGCTGAAGAATATCACATCACCCGCCAGGCGGTTTATGACAACATCCGCCGGACGGAAGCATTGCTTGAAGAATATGAAGAGAAACTGCAGTTGTTTGAAAAGTTTCAGAAACGGCAGCAGCTGGTTTCCTCATTTGAAAAAGAACCTTTCACTGAAGAACGGGTCCGGAAGTTTCTGGACCAGTTAAAAGAGTGGGATTAGGAGGCGAAAATTGTGGCATTTGAAGGTTTAGCCGAGCGCCTGCAGGGCACGATGCAAAAGATCAAAGGCAAAGGGAAAGTATCTGAAGCAGACGTTAAGGAAATGATGCGCGAAGTTCGCTTTGCTTTGATTGAAGCGGACGTTAATTTAAAAGTCGTCAAAGGATTTGTGAAAAAAGTCAGTGAGCGTGCAATCGGCCAGGATGTCATGGAAAGTTTGACGCCGGGCCAGCAGGTGGTCAAGATTGTCAAAGATGAACTGACTACGCTGATGGGTGGAGAACAAAGCAAAATCGAATTTTCCACCCGCCAGCCGACAGTCATTATGATGGTCGGGCTTCAAGGCGCAGGTAAAACGACGACATCAGGCAAGCTTGCCGGTGTTCTGCGGAAAAAACATAACCGCAAACCGTTATTGGTTGCTGCAGATGTCTATCGTCCTGCAGCGGTTCAGCAATTGGAGACCATCGGCAAACAGTTATCGTTGCCTGTTTTCTCTAAAGGAACTGACATCTCCCCTGTCGAGATTGCCCGCCAGGCAATCGAACATGCAAAGGCGGAACATCTGGATACCGTGATCATCGATACGGCCGGACGCCTTCATGTAGACGAAGATTTGATGCAGGAATTGAAAGACATTCGTGCTTTGAAAGAACCTGATGAGATTTTCCTGGTTGTAGATGCGATGACTGGTCAGGATGCCGTCAATGTAGCCCAGAACTTCAACGAAGCAATTGGCATCACAGGCGTTGTGCTGACCAAATTGGACGGGGACACCCGTGGTGGAGCGGCGCTGTCCATCCGCACAGTCACTGAGAAACCGATCAAGTTTGTCGGAACGGGCGAGAAACTGGATGCTTTGGAAGCATTTCATCCGGAGCGGATGGCTTCACGGATTCTAGGTATGGGAGATATGCTGTCGCTGATTGAAAAAGCGCAGACGAATGTCGACGAGTCCAAGGCGAAGGAACTGGAAGAAAAATTCAGAACCTCGTCATTTACATTCGATGATTTCCTGGAACAATTGAGCCAGGTCAAACAGATGGGACCTCTTGATGAAATCTTGAAAATGCTTCCCGGTGCCAATAAAATCAAAGGGCTTGAAAACGCTCAGGTGGATGAAGGCCAGATGGATAAAGTCGAAGCCATCATTTATTCGATGACGAAAAAAGAAAAAACGACACCTGAAATCATCAATGCAAACCGCAAAAAACGCATTGCCAAAGGATCGGGAACAACGATCCAAGACGTCAACCGGTTGCTGAAGCAATTTGAAGATATGAAGAAAATGATGAAACAAATGTCCGGCATGAACTCGAAAAAAGGCAAGAAAAAGATGTCAATGCCAGGGCTGGACTCGCTTTTCAAATAATTTTTTAAGGTGTTAAGAAAAAATACTTTACAAACTATTTAAAGCTTGCTAATATAATATCTTGTGTGAAACTATTCGGAGGTGCTTTAAGAAATGGCAGTAAAAATTCGCTTAAAACGTATGGGAGCAAAAAAATCCCCTTTCTATCGTATTGTAGTAGCTGACTCGCGTGCTCCACGTGACGGCCGTCAAATCCAGACAGTAGGTACTTACAACCCGCTGACAGTTCCAGCTGAAGTTAAAATCAACGAAGAATTAGCGTTGAAATGGCTTCATGATGGCGCAAAACCATCTGACACTGTTCGCAACTTGTTTTCTCAAAACGGACTTATGGAAAAATTCCATAACGAAAAACTAAGCAAGTAAGGGAGACTTTCTTATGCAGCAGCTGATTGAAACCATTGTGAAGCCGTTAGTTGATTATCCGGACGATGTTCGTATTGAAACAGACGAAAATGCAAGCCGTATTGTCTACAAGCTTTCCGTGCATTCAGAAGATACAGGGAAAGTGATCGGTAAACAAGGACGTGTGGCAAAAGCCATCCGTTCGATCGTGTATTCAGCAGCAGGTGGTTATCATAAGAAAAAAACTTACGTGGATATTGTGGATTGAAAAAGGAAGGAGCCCAGGTTCCTTCCTTTTTTCTCAGTCCAAAAAAATGTGAAAGGATGTTAGCTTGTGCAATGGTTTAATGTAGGGAAAATTGTGAATACACATGGCATAATGGGAGAAGTCCGCGTCATGTCCCGTACTGATTTTCCGGAAGAACGTTTTGCAATCGGCACAAAATTGGGCTTATTCAAGCCGGATGCCAAGAAACCGATCATGGTAACGATCGCCAGCCACCGTCGACATAAAAATTTCGAACTGGTAACGTTCGAAGGCTATCCACACATGAGTGATGTCGAAGGCTTCAAGGAGTCCTATCTAAGAATTTCTGAAAATGATTTGACTGATCTCGAAGACCATGCCTTCTACCATCACGAAATTCTAGGCTGTACAGTCTACTCGACCGAAGGTGCGGAAATCGGCGTGGTCAGCGAAATTCTCGAAACCGGTGCGAATGATGTCTGGGAAGTAAAACCGAAAACCGGCAAGAATCACTACATTCCATATACGGAAGAAGTGGTCCAAGAGGTCGACATTGAAAACAAGAAAATCATCATTGAAGTGATGGATGGCTTGTTGTCTTGATGAAGATCAATGTGCTGTCCCTTTTTCCGACGATGTTTGAAGGCGTTTTTAACCAGTCGATCCTAAAAAAGGCGCAGGAAAAACATGCGGTGGAATTAGCTGTGCTGGATTTCCGTGAATTTGCTGCAAACAAACGTCAAGTGGATGATTATCCTTTCGGCGGAGGAGCGGGCATGGTGCTTAAACCCGAACCGGTCTTCAATGCGATTGAATCGTTGAGCCGGGAACGGCAGCCGCGCGTCATTTTGATGTGTCCGCAGGGGGAAAGGTTCACCCAGCAAAAAGCGGAAGAATTGTCCAAGGAAGAAGAATTGATTTTTATTTGCGGCCATTATGAGGGCTATGATGAGAGAATCCGGGAACATTTGGTGACGGATGAGATCTCCATCGGCGATTTCGTACTGACCGGAGGTGAACTGGCAGCCATGACAGTCATTGACAGTGTGGTCAGGCTTCTTCCGGGTGTACTTGGCAATGCAGATTCACCAGTTCGTGATTCCTTCTCTACGGGGCTTCTGGAGCATCCTCAATACACCCGTCCGGCAGATTTCAGAGGATGGAAAGTGCCGGAGGTGTTGACCTCCGGAAATCATGCGAAAGTTGATGCATGGCGCGAAGAACAAACATTGAAGAGAACCCTCGAACGCCGACCGGATCTGCTCGAAAAGATGGAGCTATCAGACGCCCAGAAAAAAATAGTGCAGGCGTTGAAAAAACAACGAAGATAATCCCATATATCCTTGCGCTGCCTGTGGAATAATGATAGTATGGACCATGTACTTTTATGTGAAGTACAGGATCACGATGTTCCGCTGCAACACTTAAGGATGTAAGAGCATCTGTAGAAGGAGAGAAAATCATGCAGAACATTATTACAGAAATCACTAAAGAACAACTTCGCTCGGATCTTCCAGCTTTCCGTCCCGGAGATACTGTCCGCGTGCACGTAAAAGTTGTCGAGGGCACTCGTGAACGTATCCAGGTATACGAAGGAGTTGTAATCAGTCGTCGTGGAGGCGGGATCAGCGAATCATTCACTGTCCGCAAAATCTCTTACGGTGTTGGTGTTGAACGTACATTCCCTGTGCATACACCAAAAATTGCACTATTGGAA
The DNA here is from genome assembly GCA_035461045.1 of Planococcus sp. (in: firmicutes). Taxonomy (GTDB): domain Bacteria; phylum Bacillota; class Bacilli; order Bacillales_A; family Planococcaceae; genus Planococcus. Next base: position 7,845 of record DATHVY010000151.1, on the reverse strand, counting down.
ATTACCCGTCGCGGTAAAGTACGTCGTGCGAAATTGTATTACTTGCGCAACCTTCGCGGTAAAGCAGCACGCATCAAAGAAATTCGATAAGATTGCACTGATGAAAGAGGGCGGAAACGCCCTCTTTCTTTTTTGCTAAAAACCCGGATTCCTAGTACAATTAAACCAGTAACTCGGGGGAGGAACATGCATGGAACCAGAAACAAAGAAAAAAAACGAACTGTGGGAATGGTCTAAAGCGCTGCTGATTGCTTTCGGTCTTGCTGCGATTATTCGGGTGTTCTTTTTTACGCCGATTGTAGTGGACGGGGAATCGATGTTGCCGACTTTGGAACATGGCGACAGGATGATCGTCAATAAAATCGGTTATTCGATTGGGGAACCTGACCGGTTCGATATTATAGTTTTCCATGCTCCTGAACAAAAAGATTACATCAAAAGGATTGTCGGATTGCCCGGCGATCATATTGCATATGAAAATGACCAGCTTTATATCAATGGGGAAGCGGTCGAAGAACCTTATTTGGATTCCTATAAAAACGGCATTACTGGGACGTTGACCGAAGATTTTACCCTGGAAGAAAAAATAAATGAAAGCACGATTCCTGACGGATATGTTTTTGTGCTCGGTGATAACCGGAGGGCGAGCAAAGACAGCCGCCATATCGGGGTTGTCCCGATAGAAGAAGTGATTGGCAGTACGAATATCATTTTCTGGCCTGTAGGCGAAGCTGGAATCGTTAATTAAGGAGTGAACTCATGACAATACAATGGTTTCCTGGGCATATGGCCAAAGCAAGAAGAGAAGTAACTGAAAAACTGAAACTGGTGGATATCATTTTTGAATTGGTGGATGCCAGGCTTCCTTTATCCTCCCGGAACCCTATGATTGATGTAGTGATTCAGCAGAAGCCGCGTTTGATCATTTTAAACAAAATGGATATGGCCGATGAAGTTGAAACAAAAAAATGGATCCGTTATTTCGAGGATAATGGCACCCGTGCAGTGGCAATCAACTCTTTGGAGGGCAAAGGGTTGCAGCTGGTGACAAAAGCTTCCAAAGAAATCCTGGCTGAAAAATGGGACCGCATGATTGCGAAAGGCATCAAGCCGCGGGCAATCCGTGCAATGATCGTCGGAATACCAAACGTTGGGAAATCCACCCTGATCAATCGCCTGTCGAAAAAAAGCCTTGCGAAAACCGGAAATATGCCGGGCGTGACGAAAGCCCAGCAATGGATAAAAGTGGGGAAAGAAATCGAATTGCTGGATACACCCGGGATTCTATGGCCGAAATTTGAAGACCCGGAGACGGGTTTGAAGCTGGCGACCACGGGCGCCATCAAAGACTCGGTTATTCAGATGGAGGAACTGGCAATTTACGTGCTGAAATTCCTGGAAGAGCGCTATCCTGAACGTTTGAAAGAGCGCTATGGAATTGATGCGGTGGATGAGGAAATCGTGAAAACGTTTGATCACATCGGCAAAAAGCGTCATTGCATCGGACCAGGCGGCGAAGTTGACTATGAAATGACTGCCGAAATCATCGTCCGAGATCTCCGCAACCAGCATTTGGGGAAAGTGACTTTTGATTATAAAGATGAAATGATAACAGAAGAACAGACCGACATTCAATAACTGAAAGGCTGGCCCTGTAATTTGGGACCGGCCTTTCTTTCATTCGTGAGGAAAGGGTGGTAGAGGTGCAGACGGTATCAGGCATAAAAGTTAAGTTAAGAGAAACTCGGTCATGGGAGCCCTGGATGGAAGAATTAGAGAGTGATCCGAGAAAAAGTGTGCAGACGCTGCTGCGCGGCTGGAAACGGAAATTCAAGTTGGCTGAAGACATGACTAATCGGCACCTGGAAAAAATCAGCTTTGATGCTTCTTATAAAAAGTCGTCGAAAGACCTGCTTGCAGGAATCGATGAAGCGGGCCGCGGGCCATTGGCGGGACCAGTTGTCACGGCGGCCGTGATCCTGCCCACGGATTGTTCTGGGCTGCTCGGGATTGACGACTCCAAAGGGCTTTCACGGGACAAACGGAACCGCTTTGCTGCAATGATCAAAGAACAAGCCATCAGTTACGCCATACATATTCAAAGCCCTTCTGAAATCGATCGCTTGAACATTTACCAGGCGACAAAACAGTCCATGGCAAAAGCGGTGGCTAAGTTGAGCGAGCAACCCGCCGTCCTGTTGGCTGACGCGATGCAGGTAGAAGCCGGAATTCTTTGCCACTCGATTATCAAAGGCGATGCCAAAAGTTTGGCGATTGCCGCTGCATCAATTCTCGCCAAGACGGAAAGGGACGCCATCATGGATGCATACGCGCTGCAGTATCCGGAATATGGCTTCGACCAGCATGCAGGATATGGAACTGCCATCCATGTAGAAGCGCTGCACAGCGTCGGACCTTGTGCGATTCACAGGAAGACTTTTGAGCCCGTAAAAAGCTTGCTTGGATAGAATTGGGGCCACGAATCATCAACTAGCTGAAAATTCGAAGTTTATAAACGGGAGCCGCCAACTGTGGACATTCTGTGGCAACTTTAATACAATGGTAGAGGCAATAAAATTAAGAGACAGATGTTTGATTGGAGGATGACAGATGAATATCCATGAATATCAAGGAAAAGAACTCCTCAGACAATATGGCGTAGCAGTTTCATACGGCACCGTTGCTTTTTCTCCGGAAGAAGCAGTGAAGGCGGCGAAAGAACTGAGTACGGATGTTGTCGTGGTAAAAGCACAAATCCATGCAGGTGGACGAGGCAAAGCAGGCGGTGTTAAAATCGCCAAAAATCTGGATGAAGTCCGCGCTTACGCGAAAGAACTTTTAGGTAAAGTTCTTGTGACCCACCAAACCGGACCAGAAGGCAAAGAAATCAAGCGCCTTTTGATCGAAGAAGGATCTGATATCAAAAAAGAATACTATATCGGATTGGTGCTTGATCGCCAAACTTCACGTGTCACTCTTATGGGTTCTGAAGAAGGCGGAGTGGATATCGAAGAAGTTTCTGAAAACACTCCTGAAAAAATCTTCAAAGAAATCATTGATCCAGTAGTTGGATTGACTGGTTTCCAGGCACGCCGTATGGCATTCAACATGAACATTCCGCCAAAGCTTGTAAACAAAGCAGCGAAATTCATGCTGGGCCTTTACACGGTATTCGTTGAAAAAGATGCTTCCATCGTTGAGATCAATCCGTTGGTTGAAACTGGCGACGGCAACATTTTAGCGCTGGATGCGAAATTCGATTTCGACGAAAACGCTCTTTACCGCCACAAAGATATTGTGGAACTTCGTGATTTCGACGAAGAGGATTCAAAAGAAATTGAAGCTTCCAAGTATGACTTGAGCTACATTTCTTTGGACGGGAACATCGGCTGTATGGTTAACGGCGCCGGACTTGCTATGGCAACAATGGACACGATCAACTATTACGGCGGAACACCCGCTAACTTCCTTGACGTTGGGGGCGGTGCGACCGCTGAGAAAGTTACGGAAGCATTCAAGATCATTCTTTCTGATAAGAATGTTAAAGGAATCTTCGTTAACATTTTCGGCGGCATCATGAAATGTGACATCATCGCAGAAGGCGTAATCCAAGCTGCTAAAGAAGTGAGCCTGGATGTACCTCTAGTCGTTCGACTTGAAGGAACAAACGTTGAAATCGGTAAAAAACTGCTGAATGAATCAGGTCTTAATATCGTAGCTGCTGGAACAATGGCAGACGGCGCGAAACAGATCGTAGAACTTGTAGGCTAAAGAAGGGCAGGGACAAAAATGAGCGTATACATTAATAAAGACACAAAAGTGCTTGTACAGGGAATTACAGGGTCAACTGCCCTTTTCCATACCAAGCAAATGCTTGAATACGGAACGAAAATCGTTGCGGGTGTAACTCCAGGTAAAGGCGGAACTGAAGCTGAAGGCGTACCTGTCTTCAATACTGTTGAAGACGCAGTAAAAGCTACTGGCGCAAATGTATCTGTAATTTACGTACCGGCTCCTTTCGCAGCTGATGCAATTCTTGAAGCTGTTGAAGCGGAACTTGACATGGCAATCTGCATCACTGAACATATTCCAGTACTCGATATGGTCAAAGTGAAGCGTTACATGGAAGGCAAGAAAACACGTCTTGTCGGACCGAACTGCCCGGGTGTTATCACTCCGGACGAATGTAAAATCGGCATCATGCCTGGATACATTCACAAAAAAGGACACGTTGGTGTTGTATCCCGCTCTGGTACGTTGACGTACGAAGCGACTCACCAGTTGTCTGAAGAAGGAATTGGCCAATCGACTGCTGTCGGTATCGGCGGAGACCCGGTCAACGGCACGAACTTTATCGATGTGTTGAAGGAATTCAACGAAGATAAAGATACGTACGCTGTCGTTATGATCGGTGAAATCGGCGGAACGGCTGAAGAAGAAGCTGCAGAATGGGTTAAAGCGAACATGACGAAACCTGTTGTCGGCTTTATCGGCGGCCAAACGGCTCCAGAAGGCAAGCGCATGGGCCACGCCGGTGCGATCATTTCCGGAGGTAAAGGAACGGCTGCAGACAAGATCAAAGCGATGAACGAAGCTGGAATCGAAGTTGCAGACACTCCATCAGTAATCGGCGAAACGTTGATCAAAGTGATCAAAGAAAAAGGTCTGTACGACAAATGTAAAACACATTAATATAAGATTAAGGCGCATCTTGCTGATGCGCCTTATTTTTTATAGATGAAGGAGGAACATTATGAACGAAGATTTTTTGCAACGATTGCTGGCCTTGCATTACGTGTACCCGAAACCGTTGAACAAGTTCCACATCCTGCTGGAGAATGATCCAGAGCTGACCGGAATGGAAAGAATGCCTTTAGAACTTCTGGCTGTCCGGCTGAATATTTCAATCGACGCAGCTGCTCAACTGAGATCTTCATTCAATCAGGCTCTAAAAACCCCTTACCTCCCGCTGTACGAAAAACATCACATCATTCCCATCCACTTTCTTCACCCTTCTTATCCAGAAAGCCTCAAAGACCTGATCGATCCGCCGGCTGTGCTTTATGCAAAAGGTCGAGCGGAACTGCTGGAAAACCGGGAACGAATTGCCGTGATTGGCTCCCGAAAAGCGACTTCCTACTCCCGAAAGGCAATAAATGCCATAATCCCTGAGTTAATTGAACAGCAAATGGTGATTGTCAGCGGATTGGCAAAAGGAGCGGACACGATGGCTCACCGCGCAGCAATCGATGCAGGGGGAGACACAATTGCGGTGACGGGCAGCGGATTTCTTCATCCCTACCCAAAAGAGAATAAGGAACTGTTTATTATAATAGAAGAAAAAGGATTGCTGATCACTGAATATCCACCTTATATGACGCCGAGAAAATGGAATTTTCCAATGCGAAACCGCATCATCAGCGGAATTTCCAACGGAATCCTAGTGACTGAAGCGAAATTAAAGAGTGGCACGCTATCGACGATCGATCATGGTTTGGATCATGGAAAAGAAATTTTCGCTGTTCCGGGAGATATTTTTTCGCCTTTGTCTGAAGGGCCCCACAAACTGATTCTAGAGGGTGCTAAGCCCGTTTGGAAGGGCGCTCAAGTACTTGAAGAGTATCGACAGTTAAAAGCGGAAATAACACCTTTAAAATGAAAAGCCTTGCATTAACTGAAAAACTGTTATACATTTTGCAACAGGTAATTCTTTTATCACGTTTTTAAGAAACCTCTATGAGGAGGAAAATGTATGGCTGATTTTTTAGTAATTGTCGAGTCGCCTGCAAAAGCGAAGACGATTGAACGGTATTTGGGAAAAAAGTATAAAGTACGCGCTTCACTGGGACATTTGCGTGACTTGCCGCGCAGCCAGATGGGTGTGGACGTGGAGAATAATTATGAACCACGCTATATCACCATCCGGGGTAAAGGCCCAATCTTGCAGGATTTGAAAAAAGAAGCGAAAAAAGCAAAAAAAATCTTTCTCGCGGCTGACCCCGACAGAGAAGGAGAAGCGATTGCCTGGCATTTGGCTACTGCTCTCGGAATTGATCAGAATGAGGAAAGCCGTGTTGTTTTCAACGAAATCACAAAAGACGCCATCAAGGAATCTTTCAAACACCCGCGCAAAATTGATATGAACCTTGTGGACGCGCAACAGGCTCGCCGGATTTTGGATCGTCTTGTAGGATACAGCATCAGCCCATTACTATGGAAAAAAGTGAAAAAAGGACTTTCTGCCGGAAGAGTGCAGTCGGTTGCCTTAAAACTTGTTATTGATCGTGAAAACGAAATCAAAAGATTTGAACCCGAAGAATATTGGTCCATCACTGGTGAATTCGAAAAAGGGAAAAAAGTTTTCGAAGCTCAGTATTATGGAAATGCGAAAGAAAAAGTCAAACTTCAAAACGAAGATGACGTGAAGGCTGTCATGGCATCCATGAAAGGCAAGAACTTCACTGTAAACCGGGTTGTCAAAAAAGAACGGAAGCGAAATCCTTCGCCTTCATTCACCACTTCCTCTCTTCAACAGGAAGCGGCCCGCAAATTGAATTTCCGCGCGAAAAAAACAATGATGCTTGCCCAGCAACTGTATGAGGGAATTTCGGTTGGGAAAGAAGGGGTTACGGGTCTGATCACTTATATGCGGACAGATTCCACCCGGATTTCCGATACAGCCCGAAATGAAACCTTGGAATACATCACGGGCAAATATGGACAGGAATATTTAACAAAGGAAGCTCCCAAAAAACAGACAGCAAAATCACAGGATGCTCACGAAGCGGTTCGTCCGACGAGTGTATTAAGGACTCCGGAAGCGATGAAGAGCATCCTTTCCCGCGATCTGCACCGTTTGTACAAGCTGATTTGGGATCGCTTTGTAGCCAGCCAGATGGCTCCTGCGGTTTTGGATACGGTCATGGCTGAATTGCAAAGCGGCGAGGCAGTTTTCCGGGCAAATGGTTCTCAGATTAAATTTCCTGGTTTCATGAAGCTTTATGTAGAAGGAACTGATGATCAAACAGAGGATAAAGACAATATTCTCCCTGAAATGACTGAGGGGGATAAAGTCAAAGCGACCGCTATTGAACCCAAACAGCATTTCACACAGCCTCCTCCAAGATTCACGGAAGCCCGTTTGGTTCGGACGCTTGAAGAGTTGGGAATCGGCAGACCTTCCACATACGCTCCTACTTTGGATACCATCCAAAAACGTGGATATGTTGCGATGGATGCAAAAAGGTTCTTGCCGACTGAACTTGGCGAAATTGTGCACGAGCTTGTTTCGGAATTTTTCCCGGATATTCTCAACATTGAATTCACCGCAAAAATGGAACATGATCTTGATAGCATTGAAGACGGGGAATCCGAATGGCGCGTCATCATCGATACATTTTTCAAACCCTTCGAGAAGCATGTAGAAATAGCGGAGAACGAGATGGAGAAAATTGTGATTAAAGATGAACCAGCAGGAGAAGATTGCGAGAAATGCGGTAATCCAATGGTCTACAAACTTGGACGGTTCGGAAAATTCATGGCATGCAGTAATTTTCCGGAATGCCGCAATACAAAAGCAATCGTCAAAAACACTGGTGTGAAGTGCCCGACTTGTAAAGAAGGAGAAATCGTGGAACGCAAAAGTAAAAAAAGAAGAATTTTTTACGGCTGCGAACGCTACCCGGAATGCGAATTCGTTTCATGGGACAAACCGATTGAACGTCCGTGTCCGAAATGTAATGAGTTGTTAGTTGAAAAGAAAGTGAAAAAAGGCGTGCAGATCAATTGTACGAGTTGTGATTATAAAGAAGAAGTTCAATAATTAATCGAGGTGTTAACGATGAC
>DATHVY010000150.1:0-6367 GCA_035461045.1 Planococcus sp. (in: firmicutes) | reverse complement strand
GACAATGTCTTCCCCGGGATCGGAAATGCACGGCATGCCGGCGTCACTCACCAACGCCACCGACTTTCCTTCCTGTAGATATGACAGGATCTTAAAGCCCCCACTGTCCTGATTATGTTCGTGGTAACTGACCAGTTTGGTTTGGATATCAAAATAATTGCACAGGTTGCGGCTGTTGCGTGTATCTTCGGCGGCAATCACATCCACTTCTTTCAAGATGCGGATGGCACGCATCGTCATGTCTTCCAGATTCCCGATTGGTGTCGCCACTAAATAAAGCGTGGCCTTGTTTCCTTGAAAACTTTTTTGAGAACTCATGCTACTCCTCCTTCCGCAATCCGATATGGCGGACCTTCTGGGCTTTTGATAATTGCTTGAATGCATACTCAGCTTTCATCGCTTCAGGCTTTGTTTTGAACGATTCATGATGAATCATTGCCACAGGGCCTTTGGCTCGCGTGTATTTTGCGCCCTTCCCGATGTTATGAGCTCTCAGACGCTTTTCCAAATCGTTTGTGTAGCCAGCATAATAAGATCCATCTGAGCATTCCAATACATAAAAATAATGATTAGTCGCTTCCATAAAGCAGCTCTCTCACTTCTTCGGTATATTCTCCGTCTTCCCCATATACAATGAGTGGCGGCAGGATCTTCAAATCCGGTTTTCCGTCTTTAATTCCTTCAATCAATAAGGTATTCGCTTCTTTTCCCGCTTTCGGATAAACAAGCCGGATGCGTTTCGGCTCGAGGCGATTCGCGCGCATAGCCTCCATAATATCCATCAGTCGGCCTGAGCGATGCACAAACGCGGCTTTGCCTCCCTGTTTCAATAACCTGCCGGCTGCCTGCACCGCTTCTTCCAGGGTCAGGTGGAGTTCATGGCGGGCAATCGCCATGTGTTCGCTCAAGTTTTTATCGCTCATTTCGTGGGCTGGAAAATAAGGCGGATTACACGTTACTACATCATACTTTTCAAATCCGAGTTCGAAAGGTATTTGCTTGACGTCCCCTTCCAAAATGTCGATCCGGTGATGGAGCTCGTTATACGCTACACTTCTTTTGGCCATATGGACAAGGCGTTCCTGCAGTTCCACGCCAATGATGCGCGCTTCTGTCCGGGCGCTCAAAAACAACGGGATTGCACCGTTACCTGTACATAAATCCACAATCGTCCCACGCTTTAACGGAACGTAAGCGAAGCGTGCCAAAAGAACTGCGTCCAGCGAAAACGAAAAAACCGAAGGGCTCTGGATGATCCGCAATTCCTCCGCCAATAAATAATCAAGCCGTTCATCGTCCAACAGCATCTTTCCCACTCCTTTAACATAACAAAAGGCTGCCGCCACAAGCAGTGACAGAAGCCTTTTTACTTTGGTTTAATTTTGCTTGTTCAAAAATGACAAACAAAATAAACAATCGTCGCCTTTTCGTGAACTGCCGAAATGAACATGGCATACATGATAACCCTCGTGATATAAACGAGCTAAATTATCATATCCTTCTCCGATATCCATGACGGCTTTTTCTAATTTTACAGGATCAACAGCTGCGGCCACTTCGGGAACGGCCTCATGCAATTCATCTAAACGTGCACGCAAATGATGATTTTCAAGCTGCAGTGCATGATGCTCTTCCATCGTATGGGCTACAACCGCTTTTAACTCCCGAAATTGCTGCTGCATCGATTCAAGCTGTTGCTCAAAATCCATGACTGTGTCTAAGAAATTCTTCTCTTTCACGCCTACCACCTCACGCTCTCGTCCCTTGTTTCTCTACTTCTTCCAATGAGTATTCAAGTGTCTGTTCTTGCTCTGCCAAACGGATTTTCAATACGCGTTCGAGAATATTCATCCCGACGACACGGCCATAGCCATCCGGCGTATTCACTTTTGTTCCGATATCCGGCATTTCTTTTTTCGCTGTTTCATATTCATCGTTTTCATACTTCAGGCAGCACATCAGCCGTCCGCATAGACCTGAAATTTTCGAAGGATTCAACGACAAATTCTGATCTTTCGCCATTTTGATGGAAACGGGTTCAAAATCTCCTAAAAAGGTCGAACAGCAAAGCATTCTTCCGCAAGGACCGATGCCTCCAAGCATTTTCGCTTCATCACGAACACCAATTTGACGCAATTCAATGCGTGTACGGAATACCGATGCCAAATCCTTCACTAAGTTTCGGAAGTCTACCCGGCCTTCTGCTGTGAAATAGAAGATGATTTTATTGCGATCAAATGTGTATTCCACATCCACAAGTTTCATATCCAGTTTGTGTTCGCCAATCTTCGATGTGCCCAATTCAAAAGCACGAGCTGCTTCCAGACGGTTGTCCTCCACCTGATGGCGGTCACGGTCACTCGCAACCCTCACCACTTCCTTCAGCGGCAGAACCACATCGTTTTCCCCGACGGTCTTGACCGGGACAACCACTTTGCCATATTCTACACCGCGAGCTGTTTCCACGATTACATAATCGTCTTGTTCAATCGCGAATTCTCCTGGATCGAAATAATATATTTTACCCGCTTTTTTAAAGCGGACACCTATAACATTATACAATTGCCTACCCCTCCTGCAGATTCAGCATTAATTGCTCCATCAGCAACGTTCGGTTCATATTGCGCGGCAATCGTTGTTTCGCTTGCAGGATTGCCTGCAATTGCTTTGACAAAACTGAGAACGAACGTTGCAGCGCCATCTGCTTCCAAGTTTCTTCCATGTCTGGATACGTGCATACTGTATCGAGACCTGCTTTTACCGAAGCAATATCCCGATATGCAAATAATAACATGTCGAGCGCTCTTTCGGTATCTTCTTTTTCTTTAAACAGAGGAAGCCACTCTGCTTGTACCATTAATAATGCCTCATGTATATTGGTCCCTGCAACTTCCACGACTTTCAAAACGGTTTTTCTGGCCAATGCAAACTGTTCGTCCTCACTCAATAAAACAGCTTCATCCGCATTTTGAGTCAACATACTGACCGTGGCTGCCATGGAATGGGTCATTCCGCCATCCACCAGTTTTTCCATCAGCTTATCTCTCGACAACGCTTGAAAAGAAACCAATTGACAGCGAGAACGAATCGTCGTCATGATGGCATTCGGTCTTTCGGTCAACAGAATAGCGGTTACGTTAAATTCAGGCTCCTCCAGAAACTTCAAAAGCGCGTTAGCGGAAGAATTATTCATTCGATCCGCTTCTTCGATCACATATATCTTTCGGCCTTCACTCAAGCCTGTTTTATTCATTGTAAAAATCAATTCCCGAATCTGATCGATTTTGATATTCTGGCCATCCGGTTTAATAAACACCACATTAGGATGATTGCCAGAATTATAGAGCCGGCAGCTTCTGCATGTTTCACATGGAACATTTTCGTTTCCAGATTCGCACAGCATCAACTTTACAAAAAAATGAGTAACCGCTTTTTTTCCTGAGCCTGTCGGGCCTTCGAATAAAAAAGCATGTGCCAAGCGGTCTTTTGCATAAGCGCCTTGAAGCCGCTTCATCACTACGGGTTGCATCTCATGAAATTCCTCGATGGTCTTTTGCACAATTTCACCTTCAACCTTTGTAAAAAATCCCGTGTTCCTATTGGAGCACGGGTTTATTGTATAATTAATGGCCTAGTGCTCCACTATAATCTTTCAAATTAAAAGTGATGGAATTGCTCAATCGGTAAAACAAAAATAGTTGCCCCTCCGACTTCCACTTCCACTGGATAAGGAATATAAGAGTCGGCATTGCCACCCATCGGTGAAACAGGCGCCACCATCTGTTCGCGGGCACGGCAATTTTCCCGGATCAAATCCATTAATTTCGGGATTAGGTCGTCATTGACCCCGATTAAAAAGGTTGTATTTCCTGAGCGCAAAAACCCTCCTGTACTGGCAAGCTTTGTAGCCCGGAAATCATTTTTGGTTAACGCATTGGATAAACGGTTACTGTCTTGGTCCTGTACGACTGCCACCACGAGTTTCATCAGCACTCACTCCTTTTTTTGAATTTCTTCTCCATAAGTATAACACGAAGAAAGACTTACGCCCTACTAGTTTCCAAGTGTTTTTTGACAGTCAGTATGGCATTTTTCGTCACTCGCTCCAATGTTTGAGATGCATCTATTTTGATGATGCGCTCAGGGTATCGATCAGCCACTTCCATGTAACCGGCATAGACATCCTGGTGAAATGATAACTTCTCCATGTCCAGACGATTCAGTTCTCTCCCTGTATTAGCAGCAATCCGCTGCAAACCGATTTCAGGTTTCACGTCAAATAACAGGGTTAAATCAGGCATCGTATCAACAATGGCAAACTGATTGATCGACAACACTTGATCTATTCCCAGTCCCCTTGCATAGCCTTGGTAAGCAAGAGAACTATCGATGAATCGGTCGCACAGCACCACTTTGCCTGCGGCTAGAGCAGGTTCGATTTTTTCAACCAAATGTTGGCGGCGGGCTGCTGCATATAACAAAGCTTCTGTCCGCGCGTCCATCGCAGTATGTTCCGGATTTAAGATTACCTCACGGATTCGTTCGGCAATTTCAATGCCTCCAGGCTCCCTTGTCAAAACCGCTTCGACACCTTCCTCGGTCAACTCTTTCATTAAAACATCTATAACCGTCGACTTTCCTGCCCCTTCAGGCCCTTCAATCGTAATGAAATATCCGGATTTATTCATATATAACGCCTCCTTGTTGAGTAACAGACAGTTGCTTTTCCACTAATCGATGGTCTCCTTGAACAGATGCTCCCAAAGCAAGAAAGTCCATTAATTCTTCAAGCTTGGCGGCTGTCCAAACCTCACCAGCCACTACTAGCGGAATCCCAGGCGGGTAAGGTGTAACCATCCCTGCAGCAATGCGCCCAATAGCGTGAGCATAGGTGACCCATTCACTGTCGGCCAACTCAATTTCTTCATATGTTAAGACTGGAACGCTGACTTTTTGTTGAGAAGTCCATTCAGTGTTTATAAACTCTCTGTCTTCAGTTTTCAGCGAACGAACTGCTTCTTTGATCCGACTGCGGATTTCTGCAAAAGGATAGGTATGCTGTTGTTTCAGTAAGGGCAAAACCAGCAGGACTTGATAGGGATCGGCAAGCTCAACCTGGATGCCCAATTGCTCTAATTTCTGCTTTAACTGAAAGCCTGTATAATGCTCAACGCGCAACAATAGCTTAAGTGGATCATCGGCTTCAAACACTCTGAGCGAAGGAATTGATTTCATTCCGGTGATAAAGCGTTCTCTTTTCTCCAAGAAAGTTCGGACGTCAGGTTGAGAATAACTTTCTACAAAAGCGCGGGCGTCATCAAGAGATGCCATCATAAGATAAGACGGGCTGCTCGATTGAAGCATACGTAAATACTTTTCGATTTTCTGCGGATTAACAAAATCACCAGAAATATGTAAATAGGAACCCATTGTCATTGCCGGCAGCGTCTTATGCGCTGATTGCACAACAGCGTCTGCACCGAACTGTAATGAACTTGTCGGGAATGGCTCACCAACTTTGAAGTGGGCTCCATGCGCTTCATCTATCAAGACGGCTATACCATTTTGGTGGCATGTAGCGATAATCTCCTCCAAGTCCTGACCAATCATTCCGTAATAGTTCGGATAGGTCAATACAACAGCTTTGGCATAAGGATATTTAGATATAGCTTCCTTTATCGTCTCAAAACTCACACCTGTTGTCGTCATCGAATCACTGTCCCATTCAGGCGAGACATATACTGGCCGAACCTTGGCCAGTTCCAGTCCATGAAAAATCGATTTATGAGAATTTCGTTGAACAATAACAGTAGAACCCTCTTCACAAACCGACTGGATCATCACTAGATTTCCAACAGTTGATCCATTTACGAGAAAATAGCTTTTGTCTGACCCATAAGCACCTGAGAGAAGCAACTGCGCTTCTTTTATAATCCCTTCAGGGTAATGCAAGTCATCTAACCCACTTAGTTCTGTTAGATCGTACGGAAGGGCGTTCTGAATTTCCTTTGGCAAACCCGACAATTGTCCATGCTTATGTCCTGGAACATGAAAAGATATAGTTTGCTGACGCTGGAAATTAATAAGTGCTTCCACAATCGGACGTTTCTGTATCATAACTTAATCCTCACCTTTACATTGTTACTATTCATTATAACGGAGTTCGTTGAGGCTTGTGTTCAACAATAGTGACTGAAATCTTAAAACTCCATGACGGGAGGTTTTTCTTTAGATTCTCTATGGATAGAAAAAAGCCGTTACCGGAATCGGTAACGACCTTTTTGATGTGCCCAGCGACGTCCTACTCTCACAGGGGGAGACCCCCAACTACCATCGGCGCAAAAGAGCTTAACTGCCGTGTTCGGGA
>DATHVY010000149.1:0-7752 GCA_035461045.1 Planococcus sp. (in: firmicutes) | reverse complement strand
CGCTGTGTTTCTATCATATACATAATCAAAAAGACCGTCTGCAGCAGCCATACAATGCCCAACAGGCCGATGGCGATGCGGATGGCTTTTTTCTCTTTATATAAATAATCGATAAAATAAAAAACAAGACTGACAGCATATAGAATAACCATAGCTTCATGCAGCCTTGTCATAGTTATATCAGCCATCATACTCTCCTTCGTTACCATAATCAAAGGCGTTCCCTATCTACATATTATCATATAGATTCGAAAACGCCTTTGCTAGAACGATTAATATGAATAATTCGGAGTTTCTTGTTTCTTTTTCTGTTTAGCGGTCTTTTGATCCTGCACCCCGCCTGCTTTTGTCTGCTTGTGGATTTCTTCTTCCACTTCGTCTTCAATGCCGAAAATCTGCTGGAACAATTCCAGTTGTTCACGGGATTTCGGAGCACCAGCCATTTCCTTCGCCTGAAGGATCGGTTCCTTCAGCAATTGGTTGATGATTGACTTGGTGTGTTTGTTCAATACTTTCTTTTCGCGATCTGTCAAATCCGGCATTTTGTTTTCAATGCTCGCCATTGTTTCAGACTGAATGCTCAGCGCTTTTTGACGCAGTGCGGAAATTACCGGCACTACTCCAAGCGTCGTCAGCCAATCGTTGAATTGCGTGGCTTCCTGGTCGATCATCGTGACGATCTGCCCGGCAGCGCGTTCTCGTTCTGCAAGGTTCGCCTCGACAATTCCCTGCATATCATCGATATCGTAAAGGAAAACATTTGGCAAATCACCGATACGGGGATCCATATCCCGTGGCACGGCAATATCCACCATGAACAACGGCTTGCCTTTGCGCAGCTTTTCAACAAACTGCATCAATTCCAGGTCGATGACAAATTCCGTCGATCCCGTGGAAGAAATGAGAATGTCCGCTTCCAACAGCGCACACTGCAATTGGCTTAGGGGTTTAGCCTGGCCATCAAACTTATCGGCCAACGCTTCCGCTTTTTCAAAAGTACGGTTGATCACCGTCACTTTATCCGCGCCGCTTCCCTGCAGGTTCTTGATCGCCAGTTCGCCCATCTTGCCGGCGCCCAGAATGACGACATGTTTGTTTTTCAACGTTCCGAAGATTTTCTTCCCAAGTTCAACAGCTGCATACGAAACGGATACTGCATTTTCGCCAATGGCCGTTTCCGAATGCGCGCGTTTTGCCAGTGTGACAGCCTGCTTGAACAGCTGGTTGAAAACTGTGCCGGTCGTTCCCGCTTGCTGCCCTTGAAGAAAGCTGCTTCTCACTTGTCCGAGAATCTGCGTTTCGCCGAGCACCATCGAATCGATGCCCGCAGTCACACGGAATAAATGATCGATCGCTTCGTCTTTTTCATGCACGAACAAATAACGGGAAAAATTCTCCTGCGGCAATCCAAAATAATCCGCAAGGAATTGCTTCACATAGTATTTACCGGTGTGAAGCTGGTCCACCACTGCATAAATCTCGGTGCGGTTGCACGTCGACACAATGACGTTCTCCAATATGCTTTTTTGATTTTTCAGCGCCTGCATCGCCTGTGGCAGCTCGGTTTCTATGAATGAGAGCTTTTCACGGATCTCCACGGGTGCAGAGCGATGGTTCACCCCAACTACGATTGTATGCATGGGTCCAAAACACCTTTCGCGTTCATATTTCATATAGTAAAGTATACCACTAATTCCTTATATTGAGCCTGTTTAATTGTGAACAGACAATGAAGCTAGTCACTTAATAATTATTCTAATGTAAGTCTAGCAAAGCGACAATCTGAGAACAAGGAAAACGTACCAAGTCTAAATAATGCGACAACTCGTGGTGGAAATGGACGGTTCTTCAATTTGTTTGCGGTATTTCGAGTTTATTTGCGATGTTGGGCGATTTATTTGCGATATTTCGAATTTATTTGCGGTATTGAGAATTTATTTGCGATATTTAACTTTTATTTGCGTAAGCGCAAAAAAAGAGCGCAGCCGAAGCCGCGCTCTCCTCAATCTTGCATTCTGCGTTCGATTTCCTGCCAGGCGACGTCTTTGCCGAGTCCTGTTTCGGAGGAGAAGACGATCAGTGGATCGCCTTTCTGCATCCCTAAGCCTTCACGCACGATTTTTCTGTGCTTGTCCCATTTGCCTTTCGGGATTTTGTCCGCTTTGGTTGCGATGACGATGCACGGAATCTCAAAATGCTTCATGAATTCGTACATCGCGATGTCGTCTTTGCTTGGCGGGTGCCGAAGATCGACGATTTGAATCACCGCGCGCAATTCTTCGCGTCCGGTAATATAACGTTCGATCATCTTGCCCCATGCCTCGCGTTCAGACTTTGATACTTTCGCATAGCCGTAGCCCGGAACGTCCACATAAAACAATTTGTCTTCTATTTTATAGAAGTTCAGCGTCTGCGTCTTCCCCGGTTTGGAGGAGATGCGCGCCATGCTTTTGCGTCCGATCATTTTGTTGATGAACGACGACTTCCCGACGTTCGATCGGCCGGCAAGTGCAAATTCCGGCAAGCCGTCATCCGGATACTGCGCAGGCCGGACCGCACTGATCACTAATTCAACATTATTTACATTCATAGAATTTCTCCTTCTAAAGCGATTTCCAACGCTTCGTCTGCGTGGGAAATCAATTTGAACGTCAGTTGATCTCTGACGGTCTGTGGAATATCTTCAAGATCCCGTTCATTGTCTTTCGGCAGGATGATGGTCTGCAATCCTGCGCGGTGAGCGCTGAGGGTCTTTTCTTTGATGCCGCCAATTGGCAAGACACGGCCCCGCAATGTGATTTCGCCTGTCATGCCGACTTCCCGGCGAATCGGGCGTTTCGACAGAGCCGAGACCAGCGCGGTCGCAATGGTGATGCCTGCAGAAGGTCCGTCTTTCGGAACGGCCCCTTCCGGCACGTGGATATGAATGTCATGGGATTCGTGGAAATTCGGATCGATTCCGAGCGACTCAGCACGGGCCCTGACAAACGAAAGAGCCGTCTGCGCCGATTCCTTCATGACATCTCCCAGTTTCCCGGTCAATTGCAACTTCCCTTTGCCGGGTGATAGTGAAACTTCGATCTGCAGCGTGTCTCCGCCGACACTCGTATAGGCGAGCCCCGTCGCGACACCGATTTGGTTTTCCGTTTCCGCCATGCCATAGCGGAATTTTGGTTTGCCCAAATATTCTTCCACAGCTTTTGTCGTAACGATCACTTTTTTCTTTTCATCGGAGACGATCTGTTTTGTCACTTTCCGGCAGATGGACGCAATCTGGCGTTCCAGACCGCGGACGCCAGCTTCCCGAGTGTAATACCGGACGATATTCAAGAGTGCATCGTCTTTGAATTGCAGCTGGGATTTCGACAGGCCGTGTTCTTTCAATTGCTTCGGAGCCAAATGGTTTTTCGCAATGGTCTGCTTTTCCACTTCCGTATATCCGGCAATTGTGATGATTTCCATCCGGTCGCGAAGAGGCCCCGGGATCGTGCTTAAATCGTTGGCCGTCGCAACGAAAAGAACATTCGACAAATCGTAGGTCTCTTCGATGTAATGGTCGCTGAATGAATTGTTCTGTTCCGGATCGAGCACTTCCAGCATCGCTGAAGAAGGATCTCCGCGGAAATCGTTGGACATCTTATCAATTTCATCCAATAGGAACACCGGATTGATGGTGCCCGCTTTTTTCATTCCTTGGATAATGCGCCCAGGCATCGCCCCGACATAAGTTCGGCGGTGGCCGCGGATTTCGGATTCATCGCGCACGCCCCCGAGTGATACACGGACAAACTTGCGGTCCAACGATTCGGCGATGGATTTGGCCAAGGAAGTTTTACCGACTCCAGGAGGTCCGACCAGGCATAGAATCGGCCCTTTCAAACTATTCGTCATCTGTTGCACAGCCAAGTATTCCAACACCCGCTCTTTGACGCTTTCCAGTCCATCATGGTCCCGGTTCAGCACTTCTTCGGCATATTTGATGTCCAGGCGGTCTTCAGTCGCTTCGGACCAAGGTATGGTCACGAGCCATTCCAGATAGTTACGGATGATGCCACTTTCTGCTGCGGCTGAAGGAAGTTTCTCATAACGTTCGAGTTCCTTCAGCGCCACTTTTTTGGTCGATTCCGGCATTGCCGCTTCTTCGACACGTTTTTTCAGGTCGACAACCTCACTGGACTTGCCGTCTTTGTCACCAAGCTCTGACTGAATCGCTTTCATTTGTTCACGCAGGTAAAATTCTTTTTGCGTTTGTTCCATCGCTTTTTTCACACGAAGGTTGATGCTTTTTTCCAGGTCGACGATTTCTTGTTCGTTATGCAGCCGTTTGAGCAGCATTTCCAAACGTTTACTGACATCAAACGTTTCCAGCACTTCCTGTTTGCCGGCTATTTTCAACGGCAAATGGGAAGCGACCATATCAGCCAAACGGCCGGGTTCTTCGATATCGGCCACAGTATTATAGCTTTCAACGGTAATTTTCTTCGATGATTTCGTGTATTTCTCAAAATGCTCCAGCAACATGCGCATCAAGGCATCCTGTTCTGAGTCTTTTTCCGTCTCATCAGGGAATGAAGTCACTTCAACAACAGGGAACTTCTCTTCTTCTTCGTAAGATTTCCACTGTGCCCGTTCCAAGCCTTCGACAAGCACGCGAATGATGCCATTCGGCAATTTGAGCATTTGTTTGACATAAGCGAGCGTTCCGATCTTATGCAGGTCGTCCTGACCAGGCTCTTCCACGCCCATATCTTTTTGAGTCGCAAGAAAAACGATATTGTCCTCGAGCAACGCCTGCTCCAATGCAGCTACTGAGCGCTCACGCCCAACATCCACGTGCAATACCATCGTCGGGAAGACTAGCAATCCTCGCAACGGCAAAACTGGAACTCTTTTTGTAACTTTTCTTTTAGCCATGACAGAAGCCACCTCCGGTTAGTTTCAAACATTCAGCTTGCTTCGGTAAACGTATAATAAAATACCTTTTAAAAAAAGCTAACCCTGAACGCGCGGATGTGCACGATCAGAGTTAGCCCGTATCATCCTATTGATCCGCTCGAACGGACAGACAAGCCCAAAAATCTCAAGGGGGTTATGCCTGGTAGTTTCCGCTCGTGGTCCAAATTGCGGACTCAAGCGTCACTTTATGCGGATGTTCTTTCATTATTATCTTTGTCAAAAACCGATCCATCTTCCAGGATAAGCTTCGGCGTAGCATTGCCTTTGATCGTTTCTGCCGTAATGACACATTCAACGATGTCCTCGCGGGAAGGCAAATCAAACATAACTTCCAGCATGACATTTTCGATGATTGAACGAAGTCCGCGGGCACCCGTTTTGCGTTCAATTGCAAGTTTTGCAATTTCAACCAGTGCTTCGTCTTCGAACGTCAATTGCACATTATCCAATTCCATCATCTTCTGGTATTGCTTGATCAATGCATTTTTCGGTTCAGTCAAGATCTGGACAAGTGCTGTTTCATCCAATTGCTCCAGGCTTGCCAATACCGGCAAACGGCCGATAAATTCAGGAATCAAACCGAATTTCAACAAATCCTCAGGAATCAATTGGCTGAGCAATGATTTGTCATCCAATTCCTCTTTGTTCGGATCTGCGCCAAACCCGATGACTTTATTGCCCAAACGGCGTTTGATGATTTGGTCTACACCGTCAAACGCGCCACCGACAATGAATAATACATTCGTCGTATCGATTTGGATGAATTCCTGATGCGGGTGTTTGCGTCCGCCTTGTGGCGGAACACTTGCAGTCGTGCCTTCCAAAATTTTCAGAAGAGCCTGCTGAACGCCTTCACCGGAAACATCGCGTGTAATCGATGGGTTTTCAGATTTACGGGCCACTTTATCGATCTCATCGATATAGATGATGCCTTTTTCTGCACGTTCTACGTCATAATCTGCAGCTTGGATCAGTTTCAGCAAGATGTTTTCCACATCTTCCCCGACATATCCGGCTTCAGTTAACGAAGTGGCGTCAGCGATTGCAAACGGTACATTCAGGATGCGAGCCAACGTTTGGGCAAGCAACGTTTTACCGCTCCCAGTTGGGCCGATCAATACGATATTCGATTTGGATAATTCCACATCGTCGATTTTGCTGTTGGAGTTGACTCTCTTATAATGGTTATACACTGCGACAGCCAGCGATTTCTTCGCTTTGTCCTGCCCAATTACATAACCGTTCAGAATATCAAGGATCTCTTTTGGTTTTGGAACCTCTTTAAACTCAACTTCCTCTTCAGTGCCAAGCTCTTCTTCTACGATTTCCGTACAAAGCTCTATACACTCGTCACAAATATATACACCTGGTCCTGCAACCAGTTTGCGTACCTGCTCCTGCGGTTTTCCACAGAATGAACATTTTAAATGGTCTTTTTCATCATTGAATTTGAACAATGTATTCACCCCTATTCAAGCCATTATATTACAAGATTATGTTTATTGTAGCAACTATTAAGATTTGCTCCAAGCATTCGCACTTATTCTATGTAGAGTAAAAACAAGGCGCGTTGCCGCACCTTGTTTCATTAGACTCGCTTATTCAGTGATTTTGGCGTTTTCCAAAAGGAATTCAACCGTGTTTTGCATGCGGATATCGTTTTCAAGCATCTCAGTACCACCAAGAGCCGTTTTGATCTGTTCGATATCCATATTGAATTGTCCAGCCATTTTTTCGAGTTCTTTATCGATATCTTGGGCTGTGACTTCCATGTTTTCGGCTGCAGCAATCGCTTCAAGTGTCAATGATACGCGGACACGCGTTTGTGCATCACCTTTCATTTGTTCACGCAGAGCCGCTTCATCCTGGCCTGAGAACTGGAAGTATAGTTCAAGGTTCATGCCTTGTTGAGTCAAACGCTGTTCGAAATCGCTCATCATGCGGTCCATTTCGCTATCGATCATTGCTTGTGGAATATCGATGGTGGCGTTTTCTGCAGCTTTTTGAACCAATTCGTCACGAATAGCAGTGTCAGCAGCAGTCTTTTTCTCAGCTGCAAGGTTTTCTTTCATTTTCGTGCGAAGTGCATCAAGGCCTTCCACTTCTTCGTCGATTTCTTTTGCCAAATCGTCGTTTAGTTCCGGAAGTTCTTTGCCTTTCACTTCAGTAATTTTCACTTTGAACGTAGCAGCTTTTCCTGCAAGTTCAGCAGCATGGTATTCTTCAGGGAAAGTGACTTCAACGTCTTTTTCTTCTCCTGTTTTCAAGCCGACCAATTGCTCTTCAAAACCTGGGATGAAAGAGTTTGAACCGATTTCAAGTGAATAATCGCTTCCTGCTCCGCCTTCAAACGCTTCTCCGTCAACAAAGCCTTCGAAATCGATGACAGCTGTATCGCCTTCAACAATCGCTTAGTCTTCTTTAACAGTCAGTTCAGCCAAACGTTCTTGGTTTTCTTTCAATTGGTTTTCGATTTCTTCATCAGTTACTTCCGTGTCCTGTTTAGCGACTTCAAGTCCTTTGTACTCGCCAAGCTGAACTTCCGGTTTAACCGTTACAGTAGCTTTGATGACTAATGGCTTGTTCTTTTCCATCGTCTCGATGTCGATTTCAGGGCGGTCAACCGGGTTGATCCCTGATTCTTCAACTGCGTTTGCGTAAGCATCCGGCAAGATGAAATCTAAAGCGTCCTGATAAAGAGATTCTACTCCGAAACGCTTTTCGAACATTGGACGCGGCATTTTCCCTTTACGGAAACCTGGTACGTTGATTTCTTTTACAACTTTTTTGAACGCT
>DATHVY010000148.1:0-12263 GCA_035461045.1 Planococcus sp. (in: firmicutes) | reverse complement strand
GAAATCAAGTCGCGAATCTTTATGTGACGCTGTCCTTTGTTCATGATGGTCCTCCTATAGGTGAATAATTATTCGTTATCCTTTATATCGTACCTTTAAAAGGGTTGAAAAACAAGAAAACACATCCTTTTGGGATGTGTTTATAGATTCGCATGTGCTTGTTTCACTATTTCCACAATCTCCGCGTCGCTGGCTGGGGAAATTTCTTCTCCTTCATGAGCGGATTTCAGGTGGAACAGAAATTCAATATTGCCTTCTCCACCGGTAATTGGTGAATAAGATATGTTTTCCAGATGAAATCCTGCATCAATTGCAAATGCGGAAACTTTCTGCAAAACGAGGCGATGAGTGGAGGCTTCGCGAACGATGCCACCTTTACCCACCAGTTCTCTTCCCGCTTCAAATTGCGGTTTGACCAATGCAATAACATCTCCACCTGGAACGATAATGCCCTTTAAAACAGGCAAGATGATCCTTAACGAGATGAAGGAAACATCGATTGTTACAAATTGGGGCAGCCCGGCAGTAAAGTCTTCAGGCTTGCAATGACGGAAATTGGTCCGCTCCATGACGCTGACACGCTCATCCTGCCGTATTTTCCAGGCCAGTTGATTGGAGCCGACATCCAATGCGTAGCAATGCCTGGCGCCGTTCTGCAAGGCACAATCCGTGAAACCTCCAGTAGAAGAGCCGATGTCAAGCATCAATTTCCCTTCCACCGACAGATCAAATTCCGCCAGCGCTTTTTCCAGCTTTAAACCGCCTCTGCTGACATATTTCATGTCCCGGCCTCTCATTTGCAGTGGTGCATCTTCCAGAATCTTTTCGCCGGGTTTGCTCATTCGTTCTTCATTTGAGAAGATGATGCCCGCCATGATGGCGCGCTTTGCTTTTTCCCGCGTTTCGCAAATGCCCCGCTCAACGAGCAGGACATCAACGCGTTCTTTCTTCACTTTATTCATAGAGCTTTGAATTCCGCTTCTTTTTCAGTTTTCACATGCTGCTTGATCACATTGACGACTTCATCGCTGTTAAGATGAATTTCGTCCATCAATTCCGCTACTCCGCCGTGTTCAATAAAGTGATCTGGAATACCGAGTCGCTGAATCACAGCTTCATGGTAATGATTGTCCTGCGCGAATTCCAAAACCGCACTTCCGAATCCGCCCTGAAGCACCGCTTCTTCTATTGTAACGACCGGTACTGAGCGATCCATGATCGAATGAAGCATTGAGGTATCCATCGGCTTGATAAATCGGGCGTTGACCACTTCAACATCAATGCCCTGGTCAAGCAAGGTTGCAGCAGCTTCCAAAGCCATCAGAATGGTAGTACCGAAAGTGAGGATGACTGCATCCTTGCCAGGTTTCAATACTTCCCAAGATCCAATCGGCAAAGTATGAAGTTCTTCGTCCATTGGAACTCCAAGTCCGTTTCCTCTTGGATATCGGAGTGCAATCGGTCCATCATTATATTCGATGGCCGTTTTGACCATATGCTGGCCTTCGTTTTCATCTTTTGGCATCATGATGACCATGTTCGGGAGATGGCGCAAAAACGCGATATCAAAGACCCCTTGGTGTGTTTCCCCATCTGCTCCAACCAATCCTGAGCGGTCAATCCCGATGAATACGTTCAGGTTTTGGCGGCAAATATCATGGACTACCTGATCATATGCCCGTTGAAGGAAAGTTGAATAAATTGCGAGAAACGGTTTCATCTCTTGAGTGGCCAGGCCTGCTGCCATGGTTGTGGCGTGTTGCTCGGCTATGCCCACATCAAACATGCGGTTCGGAAACTCAGAAGCGAATCCTTCCAGTTTTGATCCGACCGGCATTGCCGGAGTGATTGCGACAATGCGCTCATCTTCCCGAGCAAGCTTCCGGACGGTTTCTGCAACCAGGCCACTCCATGAAGGAGCTTTTGAAGAGGATTTAACCAAGTCTCCTGTATCAATTTTATAAGGTCCGGTTCCGTGCCAAGTACCGATCAGATCTTGTTCGGCCGGCAGGAAGCCTTTGCCTTTTTTCGTAATCACGTGAAGAAGGACTGGGCCTTCCATTTTTTTTGCGTACTGGAGATTTTGTTCCAAATCCTCCAGGTCATGTCCATCCACTGGTCCCAGATAAGTAAAGCCAAGTTCTTCAAAGAATACACCAGATACCAGAAGATATTTCAAACTGTCTTTGACGCGTTCCGCAGTAGCAGCCAATTTTCCGCCGACAGCAGGAATTTTCTTCATCAAGTATTCAAGATCGTCTTTTGCTTTGTTGTATTTGCCCGCTGTGCGGAGCCTTCCCAGAACGCTGTGAAGAGCACCTACATTCGGTGCTATGGACATTTCGTTATCGTTTAGAATGACGATCATATTGGTTTTTGCATGGCCGATATGATTGAGTGCTTCCAGCGCCATACCGCCAGTAAGAGCGCCATCACCAATGATCGGGATCACATGATTGCTGTCGCGCTTGATGTCACGCGCCGCAGCCATGCCCATTGCCGCTGACAGCGAAGTGGAGCTATGCCCGGTTTCCCAGACATCGTGATCGCTTTCATTGCGTTTCGGAAAACCGCAAAGACCTTTGAACTGGCGCAGCGTATCAAATTGTCCGGCCCGGCCAGTAAGGATTTTGTGGACGTAAGACTGGTGTCCCACGTCCCAAATCAATTTATCGGAAGGGCTGTCGAAAACCCTATGAAGAGCAATTGTCAGTTCAACCACTCCAAGATTCGGCCCGATATGGCCGCCTGTTACTGATAAGTTTTCCACTAGAAACTGTCGAATATCTTCGCTTAATTCAGCGAGCTGCTTTTCATTCAGCTCTTTTAAGAAAGATGGACTAGTAATCGAATGAAGATCCATTGCCATCACACACCTTTTTAGAAGTTTTTCCGTTATTATGCATGTATCTATTATATCAATGTCTGTTAAATGTACAAATGAGACGGCATGCTTTTAGTTTTTTCTCTGCACGATCAGCTCGGTAAGCTCTTCCAGCAAACGGAAATCCGCATCCAACCGGCGAAGCGATTGAACGGCTTCGTCAGCATGGTGATCCAGTTTTTCTTTTGCTTTTGGCAAGGTCAATAAACTTGGGTACGTGCTCTTTTCACTGGATTCGTCTTTGCCGGCTGTTTTTCCAAGCTCCTGGCTCGTTCCGGTGACATCCAATATATCATCCTGAATCTGAAAAGCAAGACCGAGATGCTCACCGAATTTTCCGAGAGCCAGCTTCTCCTCCAAGGAGGCTTTGGCCAAAATTGCTCCAGCTAAAATGCTGAAAGTCAAAAGGGCGCCAGTTTTCAACCGGTGGACTTGCTCGAGTTCGCCAATATCGAGTTTTTTCTCTTCCCCTTCGATGTCAAGCACCTGGCCACCTACCATTCCTTCAGCACCTGAAGAAACGCTCATCAAATCCAGAAGCTGGACTTTATCGTCGCTTGATACGTTTTCCAGTCTTGCAATGATGCCAAAGCTGTAGGTTAGAAGTGCGTCACCGGCTAAAATAGCAACCGCTTCACCAAACACCTTGTGGTTTGTCGGCATGCCTCTGCGGAGATCATCGTTATCCATACTTGGAAGGTCATCATGAATCAAAGAATAAGTGTGGATCATTTCAATTGCAGCAGCGACTTTCAATGCATCCGGGTGCTGGACGTTGAGGTCTTCCAAAACCGCCAGCAGCAGGATCGGCCGAATTCTTTTGCCTCCAGCCTGCAGGGAATAGTGCATCGAATCCTTTAAAGAGTCCGGTATCGACAAGGATTGGATAAGAAAAGCCAGTTCTTCCTGGATCGCCGGTTCGTAATGTTCGCGAAATTGGGATAAGTTCATTTCGGATTACCTTCCGTTTCTATCTCGGCAGACACTTCTTTTCCTTCGTCCATCATCGTCACGAGCTGTTTTTCTGCATTCTGTAATTTGTCGTGGCATACTTTCGACAATTCCATGCCTTGCTGGTATAAAGTCAGGGCTTGTTCAAGTGGGACGTCCCCTTGCTCCAATTGACGAACAATTTCCTCTAATTGTTCCATCGCTTCATTGAATTTCAATTCTTTTTCAGCCATTGTGTCAATCTCCTTTACTGGTTGGAATTACTTCATTTATTGTAGTTTTCAGTTTGCCATCCTGCATCGAAATCATCACTTGATCGCCTGGCGCGACTTGGGATGTGTGCCTGATGACCTCGTCTCCTTTATATGCGATGGAAAATCCGCGATCCATGACTTTTAACGGACTTAAAGCGTCCAAAGTCCGCAAGGAAGAGGACAGCTGCCTTGCCGACTCTTTTAAATTCTGTTCGATCAGACTGTCGAGCCTTCTGTCGAGCTGTTTAACATCAAACTCGGCCTCCTTGATGCGCCGGAATGGGATGCGGTTTGCCAATTGTTGTGCCATACTGGCATGCTGCTCTTTGGCTGATTTGAATTGCCTCAATGTTTCTCGTTGCAGCGATTCACTTGCCCGCTCCACCCGCTCAATGAACGGCCGGTACAAACGGTCCGGATAAGCCAATGGATAAGAAGCTTTCAAGCGATTCAAGGCTGTCCTTTCACTGGCAACAATGCCGGAAGTGGTTCGGTATATGCCCGTGCGGTAGGTAAGGATCCGCTCCAACAGCTCGGTCTTGCTCGGCACTGCCATTTCAGCAGCTGCGGTCGGTGTTGCCGCCCGCAGGTCCGAGACAAAATCAGCGATTGTCGTATCGGTTTCATGTCCAATGGCGCTGATGATCGGAATATTGGAATCGAATATTGCACGCGCCACCGCTTCTTCGTTAAATGCCCACAGATCTTCGATTGAACCGCCTCCGCGTCCAACAA
The DNA here is from genome assembly GCA_035461045.1 of Planococcus sp. (in: firmicutes). GTDB lineage: Bacteria > Bacillota > Bacilli > Bacillales_A > Planococcaceae > Planococcus. Next base: position 7,439 of record DATHVY010000148.1, on the reverse strand, counting down.
TCATAATGTCATAATCGCGCTTGTTGGCAGCCTGAATGGACTGGACGATCGACTGCGTGGCGTTGGCCCCTTGGACGAGAGTGGGATAAAGAACGACTTTTGCCAGTGGATATCTGCGATTCAATGTGATGATGATATCTCTGACCGCCGCTCCCGTTTGTGCGGTCACAACCGCTATTTTTTCCGGGAAACGCGGGAATGATTTTTTGTGAACTGCATTGAAAAGTCCTTCTTTGCTCAGCTTTTCTTTTAATTGTTCAAAAGCCAGGTAATAATCTCCGATGCCATCTGGTTGCATGGACTGCGCATATAATTGATACTGTCCCGATGCTTCATATACATTGATATCGCCGCGGATCAGCACCGTCATGCCGCTTTCAGGCTTGAACTTGACGCTCTTGGCATTTGCAGAAAACATGACAGCAGGCAGTCGGGATGAACTATCCTTCAAAGTGAAATAAATGTGTCCGCTTGTATGGATTTTAACGTTGGATAACTCCCCTTTTACGAACACATCGCGCAAATGGGGATCAGCGTCAAACTTCTTCTTTATGTATTTGGTTAAGGCTTTGACAGTTAAATACGGGTCGGTCGACAAAATTTCAACCCCAATCCTGGAAATTAAAAAGCTGTCTTTCTTTCGAAAAACAGCTTCTTTTTTTATTCATTTTACATGCTTTTGGGTTATTTGTCTTTTGATAATCGACTTTCAGCGGATTGAACAGTGTTTTCCATCAGCATTGCGATGGTCATCGGGCCAACTCCACCTGGAACCGGCGTCAAATAACTCGCTTTTTCTTTCACGTCTTCAAAGTCGACATCTCCACACAGCTTGCCGAATTCATCTCGGTTCATGCCGACATCGATCACGACAGCTCCCGGTTTGATGAAGGAAGCATCAACGAATTTCGCTTTGCCGATTGCTGAAATCAGAATATCCGCCTGACGGGTGTAGGAAGCCAGATCTTTAGTGCGGGAATGGCAATAGGTCACTGTGGAATCCCTTTGGAGCAGAAGCTGTCCTACCGGCTTGCCGACAATATTGCTGCGGCCGATGACAACGGTGTGTTTGCCGGCAGGGTCAATGCCATAATGCTCCAGAAGTTTCACGATGCCATGCGGCGTGCATGGCAAAAAAGCTTCTCTGCCAATCATCATATTGCCAACTGAAATCGGATGGAAACCGTCCACATCTTTTTCTGGATCGATTGCCAGGATCACTCCGAATTCATCGATATGATCCGGCAGCGGCAGCTGGACGAGAATGCCATGAACTCCCGGGTCATTGTTCAAGGTCTGGATGGTTGCAAGCAGCTCTTCTTCCGAAATGCTTTCAGGAAATTGATGCAGGTCGGAACGCATCCCCAGCGCTTCACAGGTCTTTTTCTTATTCTTAACATATGTATGGGAAGCGGAGTTTTCGCCAATCAGCACTACAGCAAGGCCTGGAGTCACGCCTTGAGCTGCCAGTGCCTCCACACGTTTTTTCACTCCCTCTTTGATTTCCAGGCTAACGGCTTTTCCATCAATCAATCTAGCAGTCACATCGATTCCTCCCAATCAATTAGTCAGTTCATCATTAAACTTGGATAAAACTCCATTAACAAATCGGCTCGATTTGTCGTCGCCGAACGTTTTACTCAATTCGATCGCTTCGTTCATGATGACACTTGATGGTGCATCTACCATAAATGCCAGCTCAAAAACCGCCATGCGCAAAATCGTCCGCTCAATTTTCGGCAGGCGCTCCAAAGACCAATTTTCAAGATGGCTTTTCAATTTGTCATCTATTTCAGGCATATTTTCATGTGTGCCTCTAACCAGCAAAGCATAAAAATTGTCTTTCTCTTCAGCCATCACGTGTTCGATGGCCTCTTCAATCGTCAACTCCGTACCTTCTAATTGAAATAAAGTCTGGAGAGCCTTTTCACGCGCTTCATGTCGTTTCATAATAATACCCGATCTCCTTTTCACAGCTGATTATCCCCATTATACAGCTTATACCTGTGAAGTTCCATGTTTGAAATGTTCAGACAAGAGAGGACGGTACAATGGGGTGAAATCATCGCAACTCTGTTTTATTCCACTGCAAGGGACAGAGGCTTTTCACCAAAAATAGCCATCCGCCAAGTGATTTCTCAACTTGGCAGACGGCTATTGGGATCAATCTTCGTGTGAAGCATCGAACTGGACGCCTGTAATGTGGACATTCACTTCCTGAGTCTGAAGTGAAGTCATGTTTTCAAGCGTTTGCCGGATTTGCTCCTGAATTTTCAAAGCGGTTTGTGGAATGGATACGCCATATTTGACCACGCAATACACATCAATCATCAAGCCTTCTTCGGAAAGGTCGGTTTTGATGCCTTTGCCATGGACTTTTTTTCCAAGACGTTCCACGACACCGGATGCGAAGTTGCCTCGCATGCTGGCCACTCCTTCAATATCGGATGCAGCGATGCTGGCGATAATCTCCAGCACCTCCGGAGCAACTTCAATGTTGCCGAGGTCTTGTGTGCCTTTTGATTTCATGCGAACGTAAGGCAATACTTTTTCTGCCATTTCAATCGCTCCTTTCTTAAGATCCAAGCACATCGTATTTCTCAAGGAATTTCGTATTAAAATCCCCCGATTTGAAGACTTCGTGATCCATCAGTTTCAAGTGGAACGGAATCGTTGTGAAGACCCCTTCGATGACGAATTCGCCAAGTGCACGCTTCATCTTCGAGACGGCTTCTTCGCGCGTATCCGCAAAAGTGATCAACTTCGCCACCATCGAGTCGTAGTAAGGAGGGATGTTGTATCCTGAATACATGGCTGAGTCGATTCTGACACCCATGCCGCCCGGCGGGAGATACATATCAATCCGTCCAGCTGATGGCATGAAATTTTTCGCAGGATTTTCTGCGTTGATGCGGCATTCAATTGACCATCCTTTGAATGTCACATCTTCCTGGCGGTATGCAAGATGTTCACCGGAAGCGACTTTCAGCTGCTGCTGAATTAAATCGATTCCTGTAATCATTTCAGTGACAGGATGCTCCACTTGGATACGCGTATTCATTTCCATGAAATAGAATTTTTGGTTTTCAACATCAAAAATGAATTCGACGGTTCCGGCACTGCGGTAATTGACCGCTTGTGCCGCTTTGACAGCCGCTTCGCCCATTTCCGCTCTGAGTTCTGCCGATAGGGCCGGAGAAGGAGCTTCTTCGACGAGTTTTTGCATGCGCCGCTGAATCGAGCAGTCTCGCTCACCCAAGTGAATCGTATTGCCATAAGAATCGGCAAGCACCTGAATTTCAATATGACGGAAGTCTTCGATGAATTTCTCGATATAAACTCCAGGATTACCGAAAGCTGCTGCCGCTTCTTTTTGGGTCATATTTAGGCCTTTGACAAAATCCTCGCGTGAACGAGCAACACGAATTCCTTTGCCTCCGCCTCCGGCAGTCGCCTTGATGATCACAGGAAAGCCGATTTCTTCCGCGATGTTCAGGCCGTCTTCTTCGCTGGCCACAATTCCGGTTGAACCTGGAACAACAGGAACTCCCGCTTTTCTCATTGTTTCACGAGCTACATCTTTTGTCCCCATCCGGTTGATGGCGTCGGACGTCGGACCGATGAACATAATATCGCAAGCTTCACAAAGTTCAGCAAAACTTGCATTTTCCGCCAGAAAACCATAACCGGGATGAATGCCATCACAGTTCGTAAGTTTTGCGACTGATATGATATTGGAGAAATTCAAATAACTGTCTTTTGATAGTTTTGGTCCGATGCAATATGCTTCATCGGCCAATTCAACATGAAGAGCTTCTTTGTCTGCTTCTGAATACACGGCCACTGTTTCAATATCCATTTCCTTACAGGCACGAATGATTCTGACGGCGATTTCTCCGCGGTTTGCAATCAACACTTTTTTCATGGCTATCTCCCCTTTCCTCAATTCGCCTTTACTAGGAATAGAGGCTGACCATATTCAACGAGCTGACCGTCTTTTACAAGAATTTCAGCGATTTCCCCATCCACTTCCGCTTCAATTTCATTGAAGAGCTTCATCGCTTCAACGATGCAAACCACTTGATCCGCTTTTACAGTTGATCCGACCTGAACATATGCATCTTCTTCCGGAGAAGGAGATTGATAGAAAGTCCCGACCATAGGTGACAGGATTTTGTGAAGATTTGAGTTATCCTTTGCACTTACTTCTGGCGTTTCTTCGGAAATCAGCTCTTCCGCTTTAGCTGTTGGAGCTGGAGCTGCCGGGGACGTTGGAGCCGCTTGCGCTTCAGGCGATTTCGCAGCCGGAGCGCTTTCTGCTTGCGGCGTGGAGCCTGAGCCCGAGCCATTCTTTTTCAATTTTATTTTTGTGCCTTCTGCCTCGTATGTGAATTCCTCGATTGAAGAACCATCCACCAGTTTAATGATTTCGCGTATTTCCTGGATTTTCAAAATATCCAACTCCCCTTTATGTATATGATTTTCATCTATTTCATTTTAGACTTTTTCATCCGATTTTTAAATAGCCAAACCGAATATTTAGAAAAAGGCCTCACAAGTGAGGCCGTTTATTATTATCATTGTGCTCTGGATACGTATGAAGAATCGGTTGTGTTGATGATGAGGTGATCGCCTTCATTGATGAAAAACGGAACCTGCACACTCAATCCGGTCGATAGAATTGCGGGTTTTGATCCGCCGCTTGCCGTATCGCCTTTAATCCCGGGATCTGTTTCAACAACTTCGAGTACGACTGTGTTCGGCAACTCAACGCCAAGCACTTCTCCGTGAAACTGAATCACTTGCACTTCCATATTCTCCTGCAGGAATTTCAACTCATATTCGATGCTTTTTTCCGGCAATTCAATCTGGTCGTAAGTTTCACTATCCATGAATGCGTGCATGTCGCCGTTGGCATAAAGATACGTCATTTTTTTGTTGTCAATTTGTGCTTTCGCCACTTTTTCCCCTGCGCGGAATGTTTTTTCAGTTACACTTCCGCTTCGCAGGTTGCGAAGTTTTGAGCGGACAAATGCCGCGCCTTTTCCGGGTTTCACATGCTGGAATTCCATTACACGCCAAATGCCGCCATCCACTTCAATGGTGACACCCGTTTTAAAATCGTTTACTGAGATCATATTAGTTCCTCCGTTTTTATAAAATACGTAGCTCTTTTGATGACTTGGTCAATCGCTCGTTCCCTGACTCGGTAATAAGTATATCATCTTCAATGCGCACTCCGCCAACTCCCGGCAGATAAATGCCGGGTTCGACCGTCACAGCCATGCCAGCTTCCAGCACCGTTTGCGATTTGGCAGACAAGCCTGGAGCTTCGTGGACTTCCAACCCAATGCCATGACCTGTGGAATGGCCAAAAGCTTCACCATATCCTTTTGACTTGATGTGATCACGGCCGATTGCATCAGCTTCTACTCCGGTCATGCCGGGTCCGATTTTTTCTACGCCAAGCATTTGGGCATCCAACACGACCTGGTAGATTTCTTTCAATTTCTCGGAAGGTTCTCCGATAGCCACTGTACGTGTGATATCCGAGATGTACCCGTTATATAGTGCTCCGAAATCCATCGTAACGAAATCACCATTCTCGATAATTTTGTCCGAGGCCACTCCGTGCGGCAACGCTGAGCGATATCCCGAGGCAACAATAATATCAAAAGAGGATGAAGTGGCTCCTTGTTTGCGCATAAAAGCTTCCAGCTCGTTTGAAACTTCCAGTTCGGTTTGGCCGGCCTTGATAAAACCGCAAATATGTTCATATGCCGCATCCGCAATGTTCGCTGCTTTTTTTAATATTTCCACTTCTTCCGAAGTTTTGATCAATCTGATCTTTTCGATCACGCCACTAACTGGTTGCAGTTCGGCATCCAGTTTATCTTTATATTGGGCATGTTGAGAGAAGGTTACAAAATCCTGTTCGAACGCAAGATTTTGGATACCCAGCTCTTTCACGCGCTCAGCCGCCTCTTCAAGCAGATTCGTTTTCGCTTTGATAATCTCAAAATCTGTCACTTGCTTAGCCGCTTGTTCTGTATAGCGGAAGTCCGTAATGAATAGGGCCTCATCGTTTGACACGATTGCAAGGCCGGAAGACCCGGTGAATCCTGTTATGTATCGCAAATTGTATTTGCTGGTGATCAATATAGCCTCGATTTGCTGTTCTTTCATTTCGTCTCTCAGTTTTTGAAGTTTCACTCTCTTCATCCTTTCTTTTGATCGAATAGCAGTGCTTGGAGCGCGAGCTTGTATACATGCCTACCGAAGCCGGTGATTTGTCCCGCCGTGACCGGAGCGATGTATGAATGGTGCCGGAACTCTTCACGGCTATGGACATTTGATATATGCACTTCGATTACCGGGACCTGGATCGACGCAATGGCATCCCTGATGGCGATACTCGTGTGCGTATAAGCTCCAGCATTCATCACGATACCATCCAATTGGTCATCTCCTGACTGATGGATCCAGTCGATCAATTCCCCTTCATGATTCGATTGCTTGCAAGTGAGGGAAATTCCATTCCTCTCAGCAAACTCCTGCAACTCTTCTTCCATTTCTTTAAGCGTGAATGTACCGTATGATTCTTTTTCCCGCTTCCCCAAGCGATTCAAGTTGGGTCCGTTTAAACAAAGCACCCGCATCAACTCATCCCCCTTTACAGTCTTCATTATTTTATCATACGTAATTTTTCGAGCAACTATTACAAATATTCCAAAGAACTTATTGGTGAGCCTATAAATACAGCTGTTGCCGATTAGGCAATCCTTTTTTAGTTCGGGTTGACTGATCACTGAACATCCAAATGCGGATCAAAAATCCTCATCGGGCAGTTTTTCATTCCAATCAAGCACTTTGAAGCTGTCAACCGGCACTTTCTCCACTTCATCAGGCACTTTCGGCATCCTATCAGGCACTTTTTCACTTTCATCATGCAAATCCTAGATGCCTACCCGCTTCTCGCCTTGGGAGAAGGCTTTCGTCACGAGCGAGGCAGCTGCGCCGCCGATTCGTTGGATAGTGCTGAACGATCAGAAATAATTTTGAACGCTCATAAGCCGTGAAATTCTGACCTATCCAACCTTCGAATAAGAAAATTACGCCCCTTTCATGGACTCTTTAAAAGCCATTCGCGGGCGAATGGCTTCCTTCAACCAAATGAGGAACTTTTCGCCCGCGAAAAGTTCCTCATTTGGAAGTTCCTGGCGTTGTCATGGATGGGAGCGACACTGCTAATCTTGAAACTTGTCCTTGTTCGAGCGAAAGTTTAAAAAAGTGCTTACTTCTCTAATAGAAAGTTCGGCGCTTTCATAATTAGGACTAAGCGAAGCGGATACACGTCTCTTTCATGCACTATCCGATTTCAATCAAGCACATCACAAGTACATCTCTCCATAAGACACCACATAAAAAAAGCCATGAAC
>DATHVY010000147.1:0-2123 GCA_035461045.1 Planococcus sp. (in: firmicutes) | reverse complement strand
ATCCTGATCCGCAACTTTTTGCCGCTGCCTGACACTGTGGCTTACGGAGTCGGGTTTGCCGTTCAATATGCCCTGCGTGCCGGCATTATCCTATTGGGGTTTCGGTTGAGTTTGACTGAAGCAGTGAAGCTCGGAGTTTGGGGCGTACCGCTTATTGTGGCCTGTATTTCGGCAGGTCTGTTCGTAGCTCTTTTCATCACATCACGGTCCAATCAGTCCCGCCGCCTGGGAACGTTAATCGCAGCCGGTACCGGTATTTGTGGAGTCACGGCGATCATGGCCACAGCACCGGTCATCAAAGCGAAGGAAAATGAGATTTCTTATGCTGTCGCCAATATTACAATATTCGGCCTGCTGGGCATGCTAGCCTATCCATATTTAGCGAATTTCTTTTTTGCAGAGGATGCGGTGAAGGCCGGATTGTTTCTTGGAACAGCGATTCATGACACGGCCCAGGTGACTGGAGCGGCATTGATCCATGCGCAAATCTATGACATGGACCGCGTCATTGATGTCGCAACCATAACAAAGCTGACCCGGAATTTATTTATCATTGCGGTCATTCCGTTTATTTCCTATATGTATTTTCAAAGCAAAGAAAAGAATGGTGAAGGAGCAGCTGGACAACTGCCGAAATGGACGAAGTTATTTCCTTTATTCATAGTTGGGTTCTTGTTTCTTTCGTTGGCGCGAACAGTCGGCGATGCGACAGCGGTATCAACGGGTTCCGCTTTTGGCCTATGGAATCCTGCCTCATGGCAAAGTTTCCACCAATTCTGGAGTTCGATCGGTTCTACCTATATGCTCGGCATCGCGATGGCAGGTGTCGGGTTGTCCACCAATTTCAAAGCTTTCAAGGGAATGGGCATCCGCCCATTTTACATCGGCCTGATCGCGGCATTGTCCGTAGGCGCCGTCAGCCTTTTGCTCATTTCATTGTTCGGACATTTAGTGGTCATTTAAAAAAGCTTTCCGCTTTGCGGAAGGCTTTTAAAAATTTCTGATGATTTTTTATTTGCAGCTCATTGGATTTAGATCGTCGATCGCTAGTAAAAGTATTCTTCTCACAAACCAGTATACGGATGATTCCGAAAAGCTTGTCGGATGAATGAAGCCGCAAATGCAGGCAGATTTGGGAAAAAAAGCATAAGAATGATTCTTTTTAGCCGTTTTTCTTCTTGCCCGGAGGGTATAGGAATACCAAGAACAAAGGAGGGCTCGATGTGGATATCCAAGCAGAAAGAGATTTGTTAAAAGATGCCTATGGCAATTATTATATTGTTTCCAATGCAACTGGAAATTCGTTGACCATCGTTAATGCGGCACTTTATTATGCATTCAATCAAATGATTGATGATGACTTCGTCAGGAAGGTGAAAGAGCAGTATCCGAATGAGATTGCCTGTGGAAAATATTTCGCGGACCTTGTTCAGGAGCAGGTGAGTAAGCTTGAGAATGCTGAAACGGCAGGCAGTATATACGATATTGAAGAGGTAAAAGAAAAATATGAACTGCACGTCAAGCCGATTTACGACAGTTCTTTTCATATGTAATGGAACTTGGCCGCAGGATACCCATCCTGTGGCTGGAGTCGTTCACTGAGCCGGAATCCGGGAACCTCGACTACTTTTATTAAGGGAGTGGTAGTATGAAATACTTCATCACTTCAAGTGAATCGATTGAATAAGACAATGCCTGCATCTTTTGCAGGTTTTTTGTCATTAATATAAAAAAGGAGGAGTTGGATGAAAAGTTTATTGAGTATGTTGGGAGTTTTGTTGTTATTGGTGCTGGGAGCTTGTGGGACGACTGTACCTGGGCCGGAAACAGATGGAGAGCCGCCCGGGGAAGAGGATTTGGAAGGATATGAGGACATGGAAGAGGAGGAAGAGGGCAGTGGCGATGCTCACGAGGATTCCGCTGATGTCCAGTTGAGCGATTATTTTATGCCGGACGGCTCAATCGCTTATTTTGAAGGTTACGGCAATGAGTATGCCCAATTGAATTTGAGAACCGTTTTTCTTGAAAACAATCATGTCGCCGTTTACGAAGATAATGGGGGGACCGTTCTGCTAAGTGTTTACCGCTTAACGGATAACCGGATTGATCTTGTGTTGGAAGAA
>DATHVY010000146.1:0-4572 GCA_035461045.1 Planococcus sp. (in: firmicutes) | reverse complement strand
GAGCAAAAAGATTATCAACTATGAAAACGTCATCCGCGAAGATGGCACTTCTAAATGGTCATTCGGGAGTTTGCTCAATTATGGAATTGATGGCATCTTGTCTTTCAACACGAAACCGCTGCGCATTTGTTTTTATACCGGGTTTATCGTTCTCTTCCTTTCACTAATCTATATCGGCATAACGTTATACGAAATTTTAAAAGATGGAGTCGGAGCACCGGGTTATTTCACCACCATTTCGGCCATTCTTTTTCTCGGAGGCATTCAATTGATCAGTTTAGGTGTTCTGGGCGAATATATCGGCCGCATTTATAATGAAACAAAAAAGCGCCCCAATTTTTTAGTCGATATCAGCAATGCGGATGAATACGATGAGTTTTAATGCCCTAAATACCGAATTTACGCGATTCATTGTTGTCGGGGTTATTAACACCATGACCTATTACTCCATCTACCTGGTTCTTCACAATCTTTTTTCCATGCCGTATCTGCTGGCGCATATCGTTGGATTCCTTATCAGCTTGAATGTATCTTTCTTTTTAAACTGTTACGTAACGTATCGTATCAAACCGACGTTAAAAAAATACCTATATTTCCCTTTGACCCAAGTGGTCAATATGTCTGTTTCTACTGTACTGATCTTTATTTTTGTGGAATTCCTCAGCTTAAACAGCAATATCGCGCCGTTCGCTGCGGTCCTGTTTACAATTCCCATCACATTTATCGTATCCAGTAAAATCTTGAAAGACAAAGCGATAGCAAAATAATCCAAAGACGGTGACTTCATGCTCCAGAAATCTGTAAATCTTAAATTGATCGTTTTTTCCTTGATCATGGCTGTTTTAGGTCATGCTGTTTTTCTGTATCAGTGGACTCAAAATACCTTTATGGTCGGCATTGGGGATGGCATCGCCCAGATGATGCCTTTTAAGAGATTATTGTATGACCAATACACAAGCGGTGAGTTTTTCTACTCTTTTTCTTTCGGCCTTGGCGCCGGGACTTATAGTGAACTTGCATACTATTACGCAACGTCAATAGTATTCATCGTCTCGGTTGTTGTCATCTGGATTTTCCAGTCGCTTGGGCTTCTCGGTGAAACCGATGTTTTATTTTGGGCGAACGCGTCCGTCTTTATCAGCATCATTCGTCTGGCTGCCATTCTCTTTATCACTTCCCGCCTTTTCATCTACATGCGTTTCTCTCCTCTTCTGGCATTTTTAGGTGCCTCTATATATGGAGTGAGCGGCATGTATTTTCGGCATGTTGTTTTCTGGGAGTTTTTTGCAGACGCTTTCTTGTGGCTGCCTTTGTTGATATTGGGAATCGAAAAGATATTTCGTGAACAGAAGCCCGGCTGGTTTGTGCTTGCTGTGGCACTCTCCATGTTTGACAACTTTTATTTCTCTTACATCAATTTCCTATTGTCAGCTCTTTATATTTTTTTCCGGCTATTCATCCCTTTGTCTGCGTCCGAAACCCCGAAAGTCAAAGCTCTTCTTACTTTTTTGGTTACAGGAATTATCGGGTTCGGCATCAGCGCAGTTTCTTTCATCCCGGCAGTATACGCATATATGAACAACCACCGCCCGCCATTTGAACAGGATATTCCTTGGATTGGATTTTTCGATAACATCTTGTTTACGAGCAGATATTTTGTCCCTCCTACTTTGTTCATTGTTTTGTTGTGCGCTTTTTTTCTATACCGCAATAACAACTTCCGGTTTTTCGCACTTTTGAGCATTACCGGCATCGTTTTTCATTACAGCCCAGTAATCGCCAGTGTTTTTAACGGATTTTCTGCTCCACAATACCGATGGGAATATTTCCTGAGTTTTTTGGCGGCCGGAACTATCCTTGTCGGACTGGAAAACCTGCACAAATTCACTTTGCGTACCTTTGTGGCAGCAGCACTGCCTGCCGCGGCTCTTTATCTCGCATATGCAGTAATCGATTCTTCCATGGACTTCATTTCCTTCCTGTCTTTGTTCACTTGGGGCAGCCTGGCTCTCACCTTGGTGTTGATGTTCTTATTTATTAAATACAAAACACCTGGTTTCAAGACGGCGTTGATCGGCTTTCTTTTTGTCTGGCTGCTCATCACCGCCAACTTCTATCAAGTGGATAAACTGCTGCAAGGCGGCAACGCCGCGGAAACTACGGAAGAACTTTTAACCGGACCCGAGTATGATGACCCTGAAATCCGTGGATTATTGGACGAAATCCAGGCCAGGGAAAGCGATTCTCTTTACCGCGTGGATTACATGGAAGGCTTGCGCAATAACACGCCGATCGTTCAGGACTATCATGGCGTCAGCGCTTATTCCAGCATTCTTAACCGAAACCTTCTTTATTTTTATCTGTATGATCTGGAAATTGATATGGGCCGTGAAAGTGTCAGCCGGTACGCAAGTCTTGGCAACCGGGCCAACCTGCACAGCATGCTTCAAGGAAAATACATCATTCTGCCTTCATTCGACCGGAATGTGCCTTATGGCTTTTCTCAAATCACTGCTTCGGAAAATTACACGGTCTATGAAAATGAACATGTACTTCCTTTTGCCCGCCCCGCTTCAACCATTTATCATGAGGACCAGCTCGCATTTTTGCCCCCTCTAGTGCGGGAGCACGCCATGCTGCATGGCGTTGTATTGGATGGCGACCAACAAGGAGAGCCACTGCCTCAAACAGGAGACGTCACTTCCCGCTTTCAAATTGAAGAAGTGGGTGCTGCTTTCGATAACGGTGTGCTCGAAGTCTCCCGCGACAGCGGCGGCATCAATCTTGTACGAGAAGGGACCTCAAACCCAGAGGGTGATATCTATGTTTCCTTCCATTTGGTTAATGTTGCTGAAGACGCAGGATTCGCTATTACTGTAAATGATTACAGGACCACAAGAAAGTCGAACGCGTCTATCTATAAAACACACGTGGATGACCTGACAATCCGCATCCCGGCCGACGACGTCATCCGGATTCGCTTGCCCGCCGGAACCTATCAACTTTCGGAAATTGAAGTTTACGAAGAAAATTACAGTCTCCTAAAGGAAAAGGCAGAAGAACGGTCAGGATTGAATCGGATTGACATTGATGGAAGCCGAGTTGAAGCCGATTATGATAATGCAAATAACGAAGACTTCTTGATTCTGAGTATTCCTTATGAGCGCGGTTGGAGCGCATCCGTAAACGATAGCAATGCAGAGGTTTTCCGGGCAAATTACGGTTTTATCGCCATCCCGATGGAATCAGGGGAAAATGAAATCACTTTAACCTATCGCCCTCCATTTTTTGTGCCATCTCTTATCGTTTCCGTGCTGTCCTTCCTTTTAGCGGTTTACCTTGTATTTTACAAGCGAAGAAAATAATCTGAAACGCATCCTACAAAAGGCACGCTTTGAGCACTTTGCGTTTATTTAATGAACAAAGGGTGTAATGAATCTATAACAGCCAATATATAAAAAAGGAGGTGATATGGATGAAGCATTGGTTACTTTTGATATTTACCCTGTCACTTTTGGTCATTCTTGCAGCTTGTGGCGGAAACGAAGGCGGAACTGAAACGGACGAAACTCCAGATGTGTCACCGGAGCTGGAAGAGGATGATTCCGTAATCGTAGACGAGGAAGAGGACGGCCAAGAAGCTGGAGTGGATGAGGAATACTTGTTCACCACAGTTGAAATGATGAACAGTGACGGTGATATGATCGGAACTGCCGAATTGACTGAAACCGAAGAAGGCGTAAGGGTCCTATTGGGATTGCAGGATCTTGAACCTGGCACAAAAGCCATTCATTTCCATGAAGCAGGACAATGCGAAACCCCTGATTTCGAGTCTGCCGGAGGCCATTTTAACCCAACCGGCGCCAGCCACGGTTTGGATCATCCTGAAGGTCCACATGCCGGAGATTTACCGAACATCGAAATTGGTGAAGATGGAACGATCAACGAAGAGCTGATTGCTGAGAACGTCTCCATGACCAGCGGAGAAGAGAATTCCTTAGTTAAGGAAGGCGGAACTTCAATAGTCATCCACGAATCAGCGGATGATGGTGTAACGCAGCCTTCCGGCGATTCAGGAGCACGTATTGCTTGCGGCATCGTACCTGAAGTCGTTTCTCTCAACTAAATAGTGATCAATTCAAAAAGGAGCGGTTAATCCCGCTCCTTTTGCATATGGTTTTTCTTGCTGAGCTGGTAGTTTACTTCAAGCAGTATCGGGAATAGTTCAGCTATATGAGTTGAACGTAACAATTCCATCTTGATGAAATCACTGTAAAAGCAGTTCTTCTTATATCATTAAATTTCGAGGAGGAGCATCATGTCAAAAGATAAATTCGAAGAAATTCACGAAAAGATTGATGGCCAAGAACAAACGAAACAACCCGGACATGAGAGCGAAATGAACCCGGAACCAATTTATGATGATAAAGATTACAAGGGTGCCGGCAAACTGAAAGGTAAAGTCGCTTTAATCACAGGCGGAGACAGCGGAATCGGTCGTGCTGTTGCAGTCGCATTTGCAAAAGAAGGCGCGGATGTCGCCATCGCTTACCTGGATGAACATGAAGATGC
>DATHVY010000145.1:0-3280 GCA_035461045.1 Planococcus sp. (in: firmicutes) | reverse complement strand
GTCAGTCGTATATACGAAGTTACATAATTTCCACTGGTATGTAAAAGGACCTTCGTTCTTTACGCTTCATGTGAAGTTTGAAGAACTATACAATGAAGCGACATTGCATATGGATGAAATTGCAGAGCGTTTACTGGCACTCGGTGGAAAGCCGGTAGCGACGATGAAAGAGCAATTGGAATTGTCTGTAGTAGAAGAAGCTTCCGGCAAGGAAGATGCTGAACAAATGGTCGAAATACTTGTAAATGATTACGATAAAGTGATGAAATCCTTGAAAAAAGGAATGGAATTAGCAGCCCAGGATGGCGATGACATGACGGAAGATATGTTCAATGCCATTCACCAAAACTTGGAAAAACATTCGTGGATGCTGTCTGCATTCCTAGGAGAAAAGAAATAAATTCGAAAAAGCTGGCGTACACTTGCAATTCGGTGTACGCTTTTTCTAATGGTACAGGTGGTGAATGGAATGCTTTATACGGATTTGAACGGCAAGAAATGCGAACTTTCATTTCAAAAGAACGGGTTTTCGATGATCAGCAGGCATGTGTTGATCATCTCTAAATTCAATGGAAAATGGGTGCTGACTGATCATCCGGAACGGGGCCTTGAATTTCCTGGGGGCAAAGCAGAAACTGGTGAAAGTTTGGTTGAAGCGGCTGTTCGGGAAATTTATGAAGAAACCGGAGCGTGTGCAGATCAACTGGAATGGCTCGCAGAATATAAGGTAAATGCTGAGAAGCCTTTCTGTAAAACTGTTTTTCTGGCTTGCATCAGCAGGATGGAAGAAGTTCCTTTGCGCGAAACGAACGGTGCTGTGTTGGTGGATCATTTAGCATTGGATGATCGCTACAGCTTTCTGATGCGAGATGCAGGCATGCTGGAAATCATAAAGAAGGTGAATAGAATTGCAAAATGGCAGGATTGAATCGAAAAGGAGATATCCTTCACCGAATCCACATGTCCGAATGACCGAAATCATCTATTGGTCGGAGGGGCTGAAGGTTAAAGGACTGCTGGCGGAACCTGAGGATGAAGGGGATTACAGTGGTATTTTGTATTTGCGGGGCGGCATTCAGTCGATTGGCATGGTACGTCCTGCACGAATTGCGCAATTTGCAGCCAAAGGGTTTGTGGTCTTTGCCCCCTATTACCGGGGAAACCGCGGAGGCCAAGGCAAAGATGAGTTTGCCGGAGCTGACAGGTGGGATGCAGTGCACGGAGCCGAAGTGTTGAAAAGTCGCTGCAATGGCATCCTCCACTTGCTGGCATTTTCGAGAGGCGGCATTATGGCGTTGTGGACAGCCGTGCTAAGAGATGATATCACGTCCATCGTGACATGGGCAGGTGTGACTGATACGGTATTGACCTATAAGGAACGTCCGGATATGCGGAGGATGATGAAGAGGATTTATGGAGGGACCCCGAATAACGCACTAGATGCATACGAGGAGCGCAATCCACTGATGAGGCTGGAAGAAGCGAAAGCGCCTGTTTTGATCATTCATGGATTAAAAGATGAGAATGTCTATCCTGCTCAGGCGTATTTACTGGAAGAAGCATTAAAGTTGAACAACCATCCTCATGAAACCTGGTATTTTCCTGAACTCGACCATTTTTTTCCTCCAAAAATCAACCGTAAAACTGTAAAAGCTTTGACGGTTTGGATGAGGGGCCAAGAGAAGAAAGCATAAAAAAAGTCCGCCATTGTAGAGGCGGACTTTTTTTTACTATTTACTTGTTCTTAGGTCCGCCCAGTCCACTGATTTCAGGGGCTACGGTGCCGAATTTTTCAAAGTTCTTCTGGAACGACTGCGCAAGCTCGGAAGCTTTTTGGTCATAAGCTTCTTTGTCTGCCCAGGCATTGCGAGGGTTTAATACTTCTGTCGGTACATTTGGAACTTCTTTAGGGATTTCAAGGCCGAAGAAGTTTTCAGTTTCAGTTTCAACATTGTTGAGTTCGCCTTTTATTGCAGCGCGAACCATTGTTCTTGTGTAGGAAAGCTTCATGCGGCTTCCGACTCCGTAAACGCCACCGGTCCAACCCGTGTTGACAAGGAATACTTGGACGCCATGCTCATCGATTTTTTTGCCAAGCATTTCAGCGTAAACTGTTGCATGCAATGGCAGGAATGGAGAACCGAAGCAAGTTGAGAATGTAGCTTCCGGAGAAGTGATGCCTCTTTCTGTTCCGGCCAATTTGGAAGTATAGCCGCTCAGGAAGTGGTACATCGCTTGCTCTTTGGTTAACTTGCTGATTGGAGGCAATACGCCAAAAGCGTCAGCTGTCAGGAATACGATTGTTTTCGGATGTCCAGCGACAGAAGGATCCACGATATTGTCAATTGCCTGAATCGGATAAGCGGCACGCGTGTTTTCAGTTAACGAACCATCATCATAATCAGGAATGCGCGTTACAGGGTCAACTACCACGTTTTCCAATACGGAACCAAAGCGGATCGCGTCGTAAATTTGTGGCTCGTTTTCACGGGATAAATTAATGGTTTTAGCGTAACAGCCACCTTCAATATTAAAAACGCCGTTATCTGACCAACCATGTTCGTCATCACCGATCAACTTACGGTCTTCGTCAGCTGAGAGAGTAGTCTTGCCAGTTCCTGAAAGACCGAAGAAAAGGGTGACATCGCCATCATCGCCAACATTGGCAGAGCAGTGCATAGGCAAAATGCCTTTTTCAGGAAGAATATAGTTCATGATGGAGAAAATCGATTTTTTCATTTCGCCGGCATATTCTGTTCCACCGATCAAGATTATTTTCTTCTCCATTGAAACGATAATGAATGTTTCAGAAGCTGTTCCATCCACTGCCGGATCGGCCAGGAACGTCGGAGCATAAACCACAGTGAAATCCGCCTGATGATTGGCAAGCTCTTCTTTAGTTGGGCGGATGAATAGTTGGTGTGCAAAAAGATTATGCCAAGCGTATTCATTGATTGTCTGGATTGAAAGACGGGACTCCGGATCCGCTCCTGCGAAACCTTTAAATACATATAGGTCTTCTTTTGTTTTTAAGTGCTTGATCACTTTAGCATATAGATTTTCAAAGATTTCTGAAGAGATTGGACGATTTACATTGCCCCAATCGACTTTGTCTTTTGAAATCGCTACGTCTACGATATACTTGTCTTTGGGCGAACGGCCAGTGTATTTGCCGGTCTCAGCTTTTACCGCGCCTTCGCGTGTCAATACCGCTTCCACACGGTATGTAGCTGCTTCCACTAATTGTGGAACTGATAATTGAACATGTACATTTTCTCAA
>DATHVY010000144.1:0-3796 GCA_035461045.1 Planococcus sp. (in: firmicutes) | reverse complement strand
GAAAAAGTAAACGCCAAGGATGTAAAAGGGGTTTGCGAAGTTTCAAAGTCCACAATTGAGATGGTGGGACCTCATGGAACGGCCGCAGGTCTGGAAACGCTTAGCCAATGGGTGGAAGAGTCAGGCATTCAATTGACGACCTTGACCCGCTATGCAAAAGAAAGCCGGATTGTTTATGAACAAAAAGGCACGTGGAAAGACCAGGCAGGAGAAATCATCGTCTACACGTACATGGAAGTAAAAGACGGCAAAGTTTCGAGGATTTCCCGTTATGAGACGATAGAAGAAGCATTCGGCGACAGTGGGTTATCGGAAGAGGATAAGGTTGAAGGCTGATTGGAAAGCATCAAGAGAGCTCTTCTCTTGATGCTTTCCATTTATCTCATGAATTATTGGGAAGTAGAAAGTATTGCCCGGGAAATAAAGGGTAAGCAAGTACAATCAACACTGACGCACAAAACTCAGCGAAAATGATCCAACAAGTGATAAACAGTTAAAAACCGCTCCCATCCATAATGGGAAGCGGTTTTTAACTGTTCCATTTTTTTATCATGCTCTCAAATTCTTCCCAATGCGTTATCCTCGGAAAAGCAAGATGGCGGTTATACGATTGATCTTTGACAATCAATTGTGTATTCGCATCAGTTAACGTTTCCAGCACGGCTGGCTTATCATCTACATAATAATCCAACTCCAGCCCTTCAATGATCTCGGCTTTCTGCGAGTCTTTCATACCGCAATGAAAATGGCTTTCCTGCATGGGGAATCCTTGGCGAATCATCCATTCTTTTGTACGTTCCGCATGTGCTCCGGGTCGGGAGGTAATGTAATAGATTTCATGTCCAGACGCATCAAGTTTTTGTAATAACTCCACGGCGCCCGGATAAGCCGGACAATCCGTATGGTAAATAACATCCAAGGAGCTGTTCCACATCGCTTTGCCCTGTTCATCAGTCATGCCGAATACTTCATGGATTTCTACCCGGTCCAGGCTATGAAACAGTTCGATGTCTACTAGTTGCCCCAATTTCTTCTGATAGAAATGAAAAGCATATTCCCTCAAATTGATCAACGTATCGTCAATATCAAATCCGAACTTCACCGCTGATCACCTCGCTTCAACGGATAACCGGTAAACTTGAAATCTTTGCCGACTTTCGTAAACTCTCCGTGTGTCAACTCAACTGCGTCCTTCATAAGCTCCATTCCGTCTCCTTCCAAAAACGTGGGGGAGAGCTTGCCACCAATCAGTTTGGGTGCAAAATACAACACAACTTTATCGATTAAACCTTTTTCGAAAAAAGCGGCATTGATCGTGCCTCCGCCCTCTATGAATAATGAGGATACAGATTTTTCTCCGAGTATACGCGCGACATCACGTGTGTCCACTTGATGTTCACCGCTGGTTTCAAAAACAGAGATCCCGGAATTTTGGAGTTCAGAGCACTTGGCTTGATCGAAGGTTTGACTTGTAAAAATCCAAGTTTCAACCAAGCCGTCTGTAACGACTCTCGAGTGAAGCGGAATACGAAGTTTGGAATCCAGGATGATGCGGATTGGGTTGCGTCCGTTCGGCACACGGGCTGTGAGTTCGGGATCATCTTCGATAATGGTGTTGACTCCCACAAGAATAGCCATGTGTTCACTTCTTAACGCGTGGACATCGTTTCTGGCATCTTCCGATGTGATCCACTTGCTATCGAGTGTGCGTGTAGCAATTTTTCCATCCAAAGTGGAGGCTGCTTTCAAGGTGATGAAAGGTTTTTTTTCGACGATGAATTTATTGAAAACCTCGTTCATCTGAATCGACTCGTCTTCAAGAATCCCGGTCACGACGTGAATACCTGCTTGTTTGAGCATCTTGATCCCGTTCCCTGACACAAGTGGATTCGGATCAAGTGTGGCCACTATTACCTGGGAGATACCTGCGTCGATAATGGCTTGTGCACAAGGACCTGTGCGCCCATGATGTGAGCAAGGTTCCAACGTGACGTATAGGGTTCCTCCCAAGGCGTGTTCGCCTGCCATATTCAAAGCATGAATTTCCGCATGGGGTTCTCCGGCCTTCATGTGCGCACCCGCACCCACAATTCGATTGTCATTGACCACGACTGCCCCGACGAGCGGATTCGGATCCGTCTGGCCTTTCATTGCCCGCGCATTAGCCAAAGCCAGCTCCATATAAAATTCATGGTTTGACATAGGATGCCTCCTCGTTTTTAAAGTGTCCTGAACGAGCCACTTTTGTTTGCAGATAGACAGAGTTGAATTCAGATTCATCTCCCCATAAAGCAGTCCTGCCCGAAACCTGAAGTCCCGAACTTTCAAGAGCGGCGACTTTTTTGGGGTTATTCGTCAATATATTAACCGGTTTACTGCGCAAAGATTTCATGACGGACAATGCGTCCTCATAGCTTCTGGAGTCATCCGTAAATCCAAGTTGTTCATTAGCTTCAACGGTGTCAGACCCATTTTCCTGGAGCAGGTAGGCCATGGCTTTAGAAAAAAGGCCGATTCCTCGTCCTTCATGATTGGCCAAATAAAACAGGGCGCCGGACCCATGATCTGCGATGCGTTGCATAGATTGTTTTAGTTGGAAACCGCAATCACAGCGTTTGCTGCCGAAAATATCGCCGGTATGGCAAATGGAGTGCATGCGAATCAGGGCATCTTCACTGTTCTCGAAATCTCCATAAACCAGTACACTGGATTGCTGGTACTCCGAAAGGTTGGAAGAGGATAATTTTTCGATGACGCTTGCATAATCTCCTGAGATTTGATCGCAATTCAACCAGCAATACCAGTTGAACTCAACTGTTTCATCAAACAAATTAACCGGCATCCGAATAGGGCCAACCAGATAAATCGTTCCTTCCGCCGAAGGAATGGGCTTTATTTTATCTTTAAGAATGGAAAGAATGTGTGGTTCCAATGTAAGTCTTGTCATGAAAAAAATCCCCCTTTGAAATTGCTTTTCTTTAATCTATCGTTATCATACTACAATGGGTTACTTTAAGTAAGCGAGTTGTATCGGTAATTCAAACATTTCAGTTTCGAGATTGTTTAAGCAAGTATAAACGATAATTATTATCATTTAAAATAATATAAAACTAGATAAAAACGATTATCATTCTCAATTGAAAATACTTTTTCTCAATTGGTTGTTTTATGGTAGAGAGTGTGTTATATTTTCTACATTAGAATAATTCTAATTTAGAAAGAGGAGGAATTCAAGATGCTACCGACAAATCTGACGAAAGCGTTAAACGATCAATTCAATAACGAACTTCAAGCAGCCCATGCGTACACAGCTATGGCAGCCTATTTTTCAGGAAAAGGGTATCACGGATTTGCCAATTTCTATTTAGTTCAATCAAGAGAAGAACATGTTCACGCGATGAAATTCTATCAATATTTGGTGACGATGGATGAACAGCCTGTACTCCAGGCGTTAACAGAACCTAAAAACCATTATACAAATGCGCTTGAGGTTGTAGAAGCTTCACTAGCCCAGGAAAAGTCAGTGACAGCAAACATTTACGCACTGGTGACTTTGGCGGATGAACTGCAGGAACACGCCACTCTATCATTTTTGGATTGGTTTATTGAAGAACAAATGGAAGAAGAAAAAATGTTCCGGGATATTATAATCCGCTTAAAAGGAATCGAAGAAGGCGGCGAGTATTTCCTGAAGATGGACGACGAGTTTGCCGCAAGAAAACTGGAAGACTAATACGAGCGAAGTCAAACAGCACACGGCTGATCGTGTGCTGTTTGTTTCTTGGAAAGAAGTGAG
>DATHVY010000143.1:0-4999 GCA_035461045.1 Planococcus sp. (in: firmicutes) | reverse complement strand
GCTGAATCCGCAATCGGCCATTGAATTGCTTGTCGCTCAGCAATCGGTTTGCCGAATGTTTTACGTTCTTTTGAGTAGTCGATGGCCATCTGCAGAAGACGTTCGCTCATGCCAACTGCGCGTGCCCCCACTACCCAGCGGGCAAATCCGATCCACTCAAGCCCCAAATTATAGCCGCCGTTGATTTCACCCAAAATATTTTCTTCCGGTACCCGGACATTATCAAAAACCAATCCTGCCGGACCCCACTCGCCCATCGTATCGATATACTCGGATTTCCAGCCCATGTCGCGGTCTACGATAAAGCACGTCACCCCTTCGCGGCCGGTTTTCTGATGCAATTCTTTATCCGTAATGGCAATTACCATCACAAAGTCCGCTTCGTTGCCTCCGGTGATAAATGTTTTTTCTCCGTTCAGCACCCAATCATCGCCATCTTTGGCGGCCGTCATTTTAAGGTTCTGTGTATCCGATCCGGCTTCCGGCTCCGTCATGGCAAAACAGGATTTTTTCTCACCATTGATCGTTGGGATCAAATACTTCCTCTTTTGCTCTTCGTTGCCGTAATAAAGAATGTTGTCCGCAGAACCTCCAAAAGAGAATGGAACGAACGTTTTTGATACTTCCATCAGCACGATTGCAAGCATCATCTGCCCCAGGTTTGAACCCCCATATTCTTCCGGAGTGTTAATGCCCCAGAAACCGAAATCTTTTGCTTTTTTCTGCAAGTCCTTCATCTTTTCCGGAGAAATACTCGGACGCCCTTCCCGTTCATTTTTCAATACTTCGTTTTCCAGTGGAATCAATTCTTTTTCCACAAACCGGCGAATTGTTTTACGTACCATTTCCTGTTCTTCCGACAAGCGTAAATGCATATGAATCTCCCCTTTTTCTGGTTATTGGTTATTGAATTGTTCTTTTAGAGCGCGTTTCAGAATTTTCCCGACGGCTGTTTTTGGCAGTTCATTAACAAAGAGAATATCAGCCGGAACTTTATAAGCTGACAATTGAGAGCGGCAATAATCCAACAACTCTTCCTCTGTTAGTTGGCATCCTTCTTTTAACACGACCACTGCACGGACTGTCTCACCCCTGTATTCATCCGGCATCCCGAAAACTGCGGCTTCCATTATAGCTGGATGGCTATATATCACATTTTCCACTTCGATTGGATAAACATTGAACCCGCTGGCCAGGATCATTTCTTTTTTGCGTCCGACGATATAAAAGAAACCATCCTCATCCATTTTTGCGAGATCTCCAGTAAACAGCCATCCCTCCCGCAACGTTAGCGTCGTTTCTTCAGGTTTGTTCAAGTATCCCTTCATCACTTGAGGGCCTCGGATCACCAGCTCCCCAACTTCGTTTATCGAAAGCTCCCGGTTGCCGGTTGCAACATCGACAATCCGCGCGTCCGTGTTCGGCAATGGAATGCCGATGCTGCCGTTTTTCTGCAGACCCTCTACCGGATTTCGGTGGGTGACCGGGGAAGCTTCTGACAAACCATATCCTTCCGCCACATTGGTTCCGCTGATTTCATTGAAAGACCGGAGCACTTCCAAAGGAAGCGGAGCTGAACCGCTTGTACAGGAATTCAAGCAGCTCAAGTCGAACGGTCTTGATTTGTAATAGTTTAATAAGGCAATGTACATCGTCGGCACTCCTGGAAATGCCGTAGGTTTTGCTTGTTCGATGACCGAAACCACTTGCTCGACTTCGAATTTCGGCACCAATATCAAATTTCCGCCGTTGAAGAAAGTCACGCACATGCCGCTCGTCATCCCGTATACATGGAATAACGGAGAGATGCAAAGAACTCTTTCCTCCCCTTTTTTTGTTTTGATCTCGGAAGTGGCAGCACTTTGCAAGGTGTTGGCGACAATA
This sequence comes from Planococcus sp. (in: firmicutes), assembly GCA_035461045.1. Lineage (GTDB taxonomy): Bacteria > Bacillota > Bacilli > Bacillales_A > Planococcaceae > Planococcus. The sequence continues at coordinate 3,115 of DATHVY010000143.1, read as the reverse complement.
TTGGCGTGGGTCAGCATCGCGCCTTTTGGCAACCCTGTCGTCCCGCCTGTATATTGAAGAACTGCTACGTCTTCCGATGGATCAATAGTGACTTCATGCGCTTGTCCCATCTTTTCTTCACCTGTAAAATCTTCGGACAAACCAACAGCGATGACGGTTTCAACTTTTGAGCGTTCCCTTACACTGTCGAATATAGGCAACAGCCGGTCCAGGATGATCAGCGCTTTCGTTTCGGAATCGTTGACGATATGAAGCAATTCGGCTGGCTGAAACATTGGATTCAGTTGGACAATGGTGGCCCCACAGGCAAGCGCTCCGTAAAAGCAGATGGGGTATTGCGGACAATTCGGCAGCATGATGGCTACTCGGTCCCCTTTGCGAATTCCTAATCTGTAAAGTGCGGCGGCAGCTCCTTGGATTCGTTCAGCCAACTCACTGTATGTAAAGCTTTGTTCAAAGAAAGTCACTGCCGTCTGATCGGGATAGTTCTGTACACTTCGATTGAACAACTCCGACAATGAGATTTCGGGTATGTGGATTTCTTTCGGATTTCCATCAGCAACATGCTGCAACCAAGGTCTATCCATTTTTCTCCTCCTCAACCTTCGAACTTAAAGTGAACTTCCTCCATCCACTGCAATCACTTGCCCCGTTACATAATCACTGGCGCCTCCGGCTAAGAAAAGCGCCGCTCCCTGAAGGGATTTCGGGTCTCCTAATTTCTTCATCGGATTTTTCTGAATCACCGCATCCCCCAAGTCCGCTAAAACCTGCTTGGTCATTTTTGTTTCAAAAAAACCAGGAGCGATGGCATTCACATATAACCCGTGCCCTGCCCATTTGCGCGCCAAATCTCTTGTGAAATGATGGACTGCCGCTTTGCTTGTGCTGTACCCGATCGCATTCAGCACTTCCGGAGGTTCGGCCCGGATGCCGGCGACAGAACCAATATTGATAATCTTGCCATAGTGATTTTCGATCATATGCTTTCCGACTTCCCGGGACATGAGAAAAGTTCCGGTGACATTGACATTCATCACTTTCTCCCACGCTTCGATGGGCATCTTCACCGTATCTTCCCCCCAAGATGCCCCGCTGTTGTTGACCAAAATATCAATGGTGCCGAAATCAGCAAGAACAGTTTCGACTGTCTTTTGCACTTGTTCCTCCGACCCAACATTGCATTCATAAGCCTTTGCCTTTACTCCGTACTTGTTCATCAATCCTTCTGCCGTTTCCTGACAGTTTTCCAATTTGCGTGAGCAAACCGCCACATCGGCACCATATTCCGCGAACACCTCGGCGATATCCCGGCCAAGCCCACTTCCTCCTCCTGTGATCAAGGCTGTTCTTCCCTTTAAATCAAATAATGGATGTGCCATAAATTCACTCCTCCCCTAAATACTATACGGTCAGTATTTAAATACTAAACGACCGGTATGTTCACTTTAAAAAAATAAAACTTTCCTTCTCCGCTTAAAATGTAAGCGCTTTATATACTTAGGAATCAGTATACCCACACTTGGTTCAACATTCAATATAATTTTTCAATTTATTCTGAATTTTGTTTATTTAAGCGCTACAAATTTGTAATTGCTCTGAACAATGAGGGAAATGCAGCACTTGAAAAGCGTTCAGCAACTTTCTGCCGAACGCTTGTATGGATTACTTTTTCTTTTTTACAATTGCCACAGTGCATCTGGAAACGCAGATTAATTTTTCTTCTTCATCCACGATTTGAATGTCCCATACCATAGTGGTCCGCCCTTTATGAAGCGGAGTTCCTATTGCCGTGACCAAACCGTCCTGCTTACCGCGGATGTGATTCGCGTTAATCTCGAGACCAACCGCAAATTCTTCCTGCTGATCGATTAAATTCCACGTGCCGACACTTGCAACCGTTTCAGCAAGAACCACGGATGCGCCACCGTGAAGTTGGCCAAAAGGTTGGTGAGTCGCTGCATGAACCGGCATGGTCGCCACCACACGTTCCGCTGTGATTTCACCCATCTCAATTCCTAAAACGCCTGCAATCGTTTCTTCTGCGGGCTTCATCTTCATCTAAATCCGCCTCCTGAAAACTGTTATTTCCATTAAAAATGAATATTGACTCATTCTCATTTATCCTATGATGTCAGATTGCAGGACTTAGCGCAATAGCCCGCGCTTAAATCTTGCATCCAGACAGGATCCGATAAACATAAATAGAGCATAAAATTAATATGGTTAAAAGGTCATAAAGGTTATCTATGCACAACTAAAAAATAATTTTTAATTTCGATTTTATCTAATGTGTAATTAGACCTATACAGAAGTTCGCGTTATTTCAATCGCTTCAAACCAAAGCGTTGGTATATCTATGAATTAAACCTACTTAGACCTTTTGTAATGAAAATGTAATATTGAATCGTATTGCCTATCCAGGTTAACTCATATAGAATTAGGTCTATCAAAAGTATAAATTATACAATTTTCTGTAAATATTAGCATACATTAAAGGAGACGGATTATGAAAAAACTAGTTTATTCAGTATTAGCGACAGGTTCTTTAGCATTGTTTATCGGGGTGTCTGATGCAGAGGCAAGTTCTTACACAATCAAACCCGGTGATACTCTTTGGAAAATTGCATCCTCCAATAATGTGTCGGTAGCAAACATTAAACAATGGAATAATTTGAATTCCGATGTGATCCACCCGAACCAGACGTTAAGACTTGCTTCAACCACTGCAGCATCAACCGTCCAAAGCACTCCGACACGGGCAACTGCTGCATCCCAAACCGCTTCATCCAATGCCGTTACATATACAGTAAAATCTGGAGACACTTTATCCAGAATTGCCCAAGCACATAAAACGACTGTCAGCAGCATTCAAAAACTGAACGGCATTACCGGCCACATTATCCATCCTGGCCAAAGGTTGAGAGTATCCGGTTCGGCTCCAACCGTTTCAGCAGCTGCTCCGGCGCCTGTCCGAGCAACAGCAACTCCAGCCGCATCATCGGCAGCCAGCAGCACTTACAGAGTCGTGAGCGGGGACACACTTTCAGCGATCTCCCATCGTAACGGCGTCAGTGTCACGCAACTGATGAACTGGAACAACTTGACTTCCAGC